>JBJEDD010000001.1:0-11690 GCA_051871715.1 Muribaculaceae bacterium
TTAACTAAAAAAGTGGTGAAAAAATTTGGTGGAATGGCTCGGAGGTAGTAACTTTGCAGAGCAAAACGGCGATTTAGTGTAGTGGCCTAGCACGCCACCCTCTCACGGTGGAGACCAGGGTTCGATTCCCTGATTCGCTACGAGCAACGAGGTTGTGTCACTGACACAGCCTCAATTTTTTTGAGATATTGGATAAGCGAGGAGCCGGCGCGGTGGCGTCGGCTCCTCGGTATTATGGGCTGGATGGGGATTACTTGGCGATGACCAGGTTGTAGTTTTTCTTGCCGCGCTGCACCAGCAAGTACTTGCCGTTGAGCAACATATCGGTGGATGCGGGGGCGTAGGCATCGGCAACCTTTTCCTTGTTAATCATGAGTCCGCCTTGCTGGGCGAGTTTGCGCATTTCGCCTTTGGAGGCGAATACGGAGGCCTTCTCGACGAGTAGGTCGGCGAGCCCGATGCCGGCTTGGATGTCGGCGAGGGCAACCTCAGCGGTTGGCACGCCGTCGAGGACTTGGAGCAGGGTTTGCTCGTCGAGGCGGTGGAGCACGTCGGCGGTGTTGTTGCTGAAGAGGATTTGCGAAGCCTCCACAGCGGTCTCATAGTCGCGGGCGCTGTGCACCATGGTGGTAATCTCCTGAGCGAGGCGCTTTTGCAGCGGACGACGCCCGGGGTCGGCAGCCTGCTCGGCTACGAGGGCTTCAATCTCCTCGCGCGACAGTTCGGTGAAAATCTTGATATACTTTGCAGCGTCCTCGTCGCTGACGTTGAGCCAGAACTGGTAGAACTTGAATGGCGAGGTGTATCGCGGGTCGAGCCACACGTTGCCGCTCTCGGTCTTGCCGAATTTGCCGCCGTCGGCTTTGGTAATCAGCGGGCAGGTGAGGGCATACGCCTCGCCGCCGACGGTGCGACGGATGAGCTCGGTGCCGGTGGTGATGTTGCCCCACTGGTCAGAGCCGCCGAGTTGCAGGCGGCAGTTCTTCTCGCGGTAGAGGTGGAGGAAGTCGTAGCCCTGGCACAATTGGTAGGAGAACTCGGTGAACGACATACCCTCGCGGCTCTCGCCCGAGAGTCGCTTCTTCACAGAGTCCTTAGCCATCATATAGTTGACGGTGATGTGCTTGCCCACGTCGCGGATGAAGTCGAGGAAGGAGAAATTCTTCATCCAATCGTAGTTGTTGACCATCTCGGCGGCGTTGGGAGCGTCGGAGTCGAAGTCGAGGAACTTGGCGAGTTGCGCCTTGATGGCTTGCTGATTGTGGCGGAGGGTTTCCTCGTCGAGGAGTTTGCGCTCCTGGCTCTTCATCGAGGGGTCGCCAATCATGCCGGTGGCGCCGCCCACCAGGGCGATGGGCTTGTGGCCCGAGCGCTGCAGGTGCTTGAGCATCATCACGCCTACGAGGTGACCGATATGCAGAGAGTCAGCCGTGGGGTCGATGCCCAGGTAGGCTGTAGTCATTTCTTTCTTGAGTTGTTCGGCAGTGCCGGGCATCATCTGGTGGATCATTCCGCGCCAGGTGAGTTCTTCAATAAAGTCCATTGGAGTATAGGATATAAGAGATTTTTGGGGTTAATAATCATTAAAAAGTGATGAACGCCAGTGGGAGGAGCGACTGCACCGAGGGGAGGCGGTAGATGATGTCGCGCCCGACGAGGAGCACCTCGACCGGCTCGCCGGCTAACTTCTCATACTCGAGGAGCGCCTGGCGACACGCGCCACAGGGGGCGCAGGGGTCATCGACAGGGAGGTCGTCGGTGCCGCGCGCAGCGATGGCGATGGCGCGAAACTTGACACCCGGGAAGCGAGCGCCCGCCGAGAAGCATGCCGAGCGCTCGGCACAGGTGCCCGAGGGGAAGGCGCTGTTCTCTTGATTGGCGCCACACACCACCTCGCCGTTGTCGAGGAGGATGGCGGCTCCTACCTTGAAGCGGCTATAGGGCGAGTAGGCATTATGAGTGTATTGGCGAGCCTTGTCGACCAAGTCGCGCTCAAATGCTTCAAGCTCGTCGTAGGCGAGTTCTTGAAAGTCGATTGTTACACTTCTCTGTTTCATCTTTGGTCGGTATTAGCGTTTATTGTCTGCAAATTTACGGATTAACGCTCAAAACAGAAAATAATCGGCTTAAAATTTTAATATGTGAAGAATTTGGAGTACTTTTGCAACTTGAAAGCGCCCGATAAAAGCGCGACAAGATAAAAAACAATAAAAAACGAAATATCAATGGAACAAAAAGACATTAAGCCCCAAGGGCTGAATGAGAATGTACAGCAAGAGACCGACATTGTTGCCTTGGCAAAGGCTAACAAGAAGCGTATCATTGCTGTTGTAGTCGTAGTGCTGGCTGTAGTAGCCGGAGCATTAATCTGGAACGCAGTGAGCAAGAGCAATGCCGCCAAAGCCGACGAGGCAGTAGGCTTGGCAGATGCCGCCGCTAACGACTCTATCGCTCTGCAATTGTATAAGGATGCCGCCGAGCTCGGTCACAAGAGTGGTAACCGCGCCAAACTCGAGGTTGCTATCCGCTTGTATCAGCAGAAGGATTACCAAGGTGCCTTGACCTACCTCGAGGACGCCTCGATTGACGACCAAGTAGTGGCTGCCGGCGTACAAAGCCTCCGTGGTGACTGCTATGTAAACCTCAATGACTACGACAAGGCACTCAATGCCTATGACCAGGCTATCGGTAGCGCCGAGGGCAACCCCACTATCGTGCCCCTGTTCCTCATCAAGAAAGCCAACGTGTATCGCGCACAAGGCAACTACGAGGCTGAGTACAAGGCATACAAGACCATCGTTGACGAATATCCCCAATACAATGCTCAATCGGCATTTGACGTCAACAAGTACATGGAACGTGCCAAGGCAGCAGCCGGCAAGTAATAACAGACGTGCCAGTTAGCGCATTTTGCGCAACAAATACCGCCGGCGACCTATGATGGGTCGCCGGTTTTAGCAAACTATAGAAAATATGCAGTCGAATAGCCTCAATGATTTGGCAACGCGTCCCGTAGGGCGCCTGTTGTGGCATTACAGCCTGCCGGCAGTGGTCGGTATGGTGGTGATGGCTATGTACAATGTTGTCGACCGCATATTTATCGGGCAAGTGGTGGGACCCGAGGCGATCGCCGGCATGGCTCTCACTTTCCCGCTGATGAATATTACTACGGCAATAGGCGTGCTGGTGGGCGGAGGCTCGGCGGCACGCATCTCCATAGTATTGGGGCGCCGCGACAAGCCCCGAGCCGAGTTGATATTGGGCAATGCCGCCACCCTCACCTTTATCAATGCCGCTACTTATATCGCCATTTTTGCGATATTTATCGACCCGATACTCATGACATTTGGCGCCGGCGAGGCAACCCTGCCCTATGCACGCTCATATATGCTGTGGGTGCTGCCGGGCTTGTTGCTCACCAATATAGCCTTCGGCTTGAACAATGTGCTGCGAGCCACGGGCTACCCCACACGCGCCATGGTCACCATGCTCATCGGTGCGGCAGTCAACATAGCCCTCGATGCCTTGTTTGTCTTGGTGCTCGACTGGGGCATGGTCGGCGCTGCCATTGCTACCGATATCGCCATGCTGGTCTCGGCGATATTTGTGGTGCAACACTTTCTGCGTCGCGATGTAAATCTGCGATTTACCAGCGGCACTTATAGACTCAAGCGCGATGTGGTCCTCGACATCATCACCTTGGGCGCATCGCCGGCGATAGTCAATGCTGCCGCGTGCATGATTAATGCGCTCATCAACCGCTCACTCGCCGAGTATGGTGGCGATATAGCCATCGGCGCGGTCAACATCTTCATTACTTACACGTCGATACTCACCACGATTATGGTGGGTATCAATATGGGCTTGCAGCCTATTTTGGGTTATAATTACGGCGCCGGCAATCTGCATCGACTGCGCAGGGCGCTCATCATTGCCGGTGCGGCATCGACATTGCTGAGCATCATAGGCAGTGCCGGCGGATTGTTCGGTGCTCGCGAGATAGCACGCGCATTCACCACCGACGCTTATCTTATCGATGTGACGGTGCATTGCCTCCACAATGCCACGTGGGCATTCTCGTTGGTGGGCGTCCCCATCGTGGCAACTTGCTTGTTCCAGAGCATAGGCGCCTCGGGCAAGGCGATGTTCCTCAGCCTCACTCGCCAGGTGATTTTCATGATACCGTTGATGCTCATTTTGCCCGAATTTTTTGGCGTGACCGGAGTGTGGCTGTCATTTCCCATGGGCGACTTGCTGGCGTTCTCGGTGACGATAGTCATGGTCATCCGTCAAATGCGGACGCTTGACCGCCTGAGCACTGAGACGGCTCCCGTTTAATTGTTACTATTGTAGGGATAATTGCCAATATTTGTGTAAATGTTGGCAAAATTGTCGTATGTGCGTAATTTTGACGCAAAAATATTTGGAGATTGCGAAATCTCGTTGTAACTTTGCGTCAAAATAACGCAATAAACAAAAATGGCAGACAAATACACATACGAATATCCGCGTCCGGCACTGACAGCCGACTGCGTGATTTTTGGCTTCGACGGCAACGCGCTCAACGTGCTGTTGATTGAGCGAGGAGTCGAGCCGTACAAGGGGTATTGGGCACTTCCGGGTGGATTTATGCGCATGGACGAGACTATTGATGAGTGTGCGCGACGCGAATTGATGGAGGAGACTCAGGTCAAGGACATCTACATCGAGCAGTTCAGGGTGTTCAGTTCCACCAATCGCGACCCTCGCGGGCGCGTGGTGACCGTGGCATTCATCGCATTGGTGCGCCCCGAGGCGCATGCCGTCAAGGGCGGCGACGATGCTCGTGTGGCGATGTGGTTCAACTGCGAGGAGATACCACCCCTGGCATTTGACCACGAGGAAATTCTCGCGGCAGCCCGCGAGCATCTGCGCGAAGTGTTGCGTGTGCGCCCCGTGGCTTTCAATCTGCTCAACGTGGCATTCACCATCGATGAGCTGCGCCGCGTCTACGAGGTGATCAACAACACCACCTACGACCGTCGCAACTTCACCCGCAAGGCTATGCAGACCGGCACTATTGTCGATGCCGATCTCCCTGATATTCAGGAAGAACCGGACATGTACTGCAATTCGGTCTGTAGTGAATTTGATATGGAATGTGAATTGCCAGCAGCCCCTTCGCGCCGTCGTCGCCTGTTCAAATTCAGCGAGAAGAATAATGACAACGAAGAAGGCTCTATCAAAGACTTATTTAATTTCTAATCCACTATACTTTATTAATTTCCTTAAAAACTTAAGATTATGAGTACCGTTAAAACTACTGTCTTCAATTTGATTATCCTTGACGAATCGGGGTCTATGAGCGACTGCACCAAGGCGACCATCAGCGGCTGCAACGAGGTGATTAACGTGGCAAAGAACTTCCAGAAAGAGCACTCCGACGCCCAGCGTTCGCTGATTTCGATCTATGCCTTCCAGGACGGCGGGCCGGTGAAGTCGCGCTACCTGTGCAAGAATGTCGACACCCTGACTGCACAGCACATCACCGGCAAGGACTATCGACCCTATGGCAATACTCCGCTGTACGATGCCATCGGCTCGACGTTGGTCGACCTCAAGGCTGTCGCCTCCACCCACGAGGATGCTACCGCTGTGGTGACCATCATCACCGACGGCATGGAGAACTCCTCGACTCACTTCGACCGCAAGCGCGTGCGCAATCTCATCGAGCAACTCAAGGAGATGGGATGGACCTTCAACTTCATCGGTGCCAATATCGATGTAGATGCCGTTGCCGACGACTTCGCTATCGACAATCGCATGGCATATGAGGCTACTCCCGATGGCACTAACGATATGTTCCTGAATATGAATGCTTGTATGATGGCTGATATGGAGTCACGTGTTGCCGAGGAAGCTGGTATGTCGTTGGCTGAGCGCGTTGTGCGCCGCAAGGTCGCTGCCAAGAAATTTTTCAAAAAGTAACGGACCCTTCCGAGTTTTTTCCTTAACAAATAAAATCAATTAAAAACTATGCTACCAGGACATCCACGTATCCTCAATTGCCCGTTCTGTGGCACTGAGAAATTAGTTATGACTTTGCAATCCGGGAACACATTTGGTATGGTAATATGGTCGGATAACAAGCAAGATGCACCTATGCTGCCTCGAGTGTCTTTTGTGCAGAAGTGCCCACACTGCGGCAAGTATTACATCATTGAACGACAGGAATTTAAGATGGCCCAAGAAGGGTGGAGCGATGAGCAGGGATTACTTACGTTCGACGAAGTGAAAGAGGCTTTCGCCCAGTTATCTCAAGAAGGCTTTCAGGACCGCGAAGAAGCCACTATTCGACATATGCTGCATCAAGCATATAACGACAAGTACTGTCGGAGCGGTGAAGATGTGCCAATTCCCGATGAGGACAAGGCGCTGTTTCGCGAGAATGCGCAGTGGCTGATTGAGAATGCAATATTTGATGAGGTGATGAAAGCTGAATTTTATCGTCAAATAGGCGAATTTGAGAATGCTAAAAATATGCTCGATTTTGCCGAGGCTCAGTATAAGTTCTTGCTACAAGTGGCAAAAATAACCCGTGAGAAAATTGAAACGGGAGATAGCAGGGTCTTTCAAATCGACCTGCCTGAATAAATACACAAAATACACAAGGTTGTGTCACACAACCTTGTGTATTTTGT
Source organism: Muribaculaceae bacterium (assembly GCA_051871715.1). Lineage (GTDB taxonomy): Bacteria > Bacteroidota > Bacteroidia > Bacteroidales > Muribaculaceae > CAG-873. Next base: position 6,681 of record JBJEDD010000001.1, read on the forward strand.
GTACAAATTTTGTGTACAAGCAACAATTATTTAGAAGATTAGTTTATGTGTGTCAGAGCTTTGGCGGATGATGTAGACGCCTCGTTGGGGAAGATGGAAGGTGATGCTACTGCCGCCGGGAAGGAGGCGCATGATGCATTGGCCGGTGAGGTTATATACCTCAATATCAAACTGTTGATTGGTGGTGGCAATTGTGACTAAGCCGTCTGCCGTGCAAGTGATATCGTGAGTCGTGATACCTGGGTCGCATACCGAGGAGCCACCATTGAATTGCACCTCGATATTGTCGATGAAGGCACGATTTTCGGGCTTTACTCCCGAGATGGGTCCGCCGTTCTCGTTGATTCTCAATCGTATACTCTCAATGTTGGAGGTGATTTCGCCCAAGTTGTATGTGGCGGTGCCATACTCGCCGGCTCCGACGCGATATACATCGACATCGGCGATGGTGGGGGTGTCTTGCCACGTGGTGCCGCCATCGGTCGAGTAGCGAAGGCGCATAAATACAGCATAGTTGGTGGGATTGGCGATATCAAATTTTACTATGCCAAGGGGGCACTGTAGGTCACCGGAGGTGAGATTGGAATTTTTGTACATCGCCACAGCCATGCCGTCTACACCAGTGATACCTTCAGTGTTGATAATCTCGGCATTCTTGGTGAGTGTCCATTGAGTGAAGGAGCCTTGGAAGACATCATCTCCCATGGGGGTGAGGTCGTCGAATCGCTCGGCTTTCATATCCGACGCCCCGGCATCGACGGTGAATGACGCGATGCCTTGGTCGTCAATTGCGATGTTGGAGATGGAGTAATTGGTGTTGTAGCCGTAGCGCGATTTGAGCGATGGAGTCGAGAAATTATTTATATAATTTATGCCACCACTGCCGGGGAAGGGATCTCCGTCTGAGTCGTAGATGTTGCCATAGTTGTCGAGAAGCGGCGACAGGGGTGTGGCTCGCAGCAGTTGATAGTAAAGGTTGTCGGGGTCGGCATTTGCCATATTGTTGTTCCACACATTGAGGTCGGTACGGTCGACGTGGTAGATGAGAAGCCCGCTTCCCGGAAGTGCTTGGTCCCATTTGGAGAATTGTTGACGGTTCTCAATGAGGAAATACTCGCCACCGATTACAGTATTTATACGATAACTCGTGTGGGAGTCACCAATATTGTCGAGGGTATAGGTGCCTGACTCCTCAATAAGTGTAGGGGTGGCAAATCCGGCAATTTGTTGCTGAAATGCCGAGTAGGAGGGAGGTGTGCGTCCCGAGTTGTTGTAGTTGCCCGAGCCCATTACGCTCCATTTGCCCGGAAATTCGGCGTATCCGCCCGAGTAGTCGCCGTCGGTGTCGTACTCGTCCATCAAGCCGAGGACGTGGCTGAACTCGTGGCATATGGTGCCGATACCTTCGATGCCGTAGCGATCGGGGGTGCCCCATAACTCGGTGGCACATGCATAGCGCCCTACGCGGATACCATCGTGAATGTCGTCGGGTCGAGTGGAGGCGTGTGGCCACATCTCCATGCCATTGGTGTAGTTGGAGCCATAGCCGGCGAAGATGATGAATGACATATCCATCATTCCATCACCGTCGCTGTCGTAGAGGGTGAAGTCCATATACTCGTCAACGGTTTCGTATACCGAGGTGACTACCGAGTAGATGTTTTGGGTCTGCTTGGCATCGGTCGACAGGCGGTCGATGGTGATGGGACCTATAACATCAAATTCCGGGGAGAATTGACCGCCGGAGCAGTCGCTGAAGTAGTCGCGCACGCTGCCGGTGTAAGTGTGTTTGTAACCACCGGCTTCGACAAAGCCATCATAGCCCTCCTTGTTAATCATTTCGCCGAAGAACTCGGCGGGATTGGGCATGAGAAATTTGCGGTCGGTAAACTCTACCAAAATCACCGGTGCGCGGAAGTCGGTGTAGCTCACCTTTTGCTGCGGCTCAAGGGGGTTGAGCCGACGAAGCGTTGAGGCGGCTCGGCGTTGCCGCAATGCGGTCGGTATGTCGGATTGAACTGCCGCTGTGAGACGCTCAGACTCAATGGCGCTACGTTGCTCGGGATTGTGGGCGAGCATCTCGGGCGCCGATGCATATCTATAGGTGCCGACACTATCTACTTGTAGCAGGTAGCCATCGGTGGTGACAGCCACAGCTCCGAATTCATCGCCATGGATGGTGAAAGTGAGTTCTGTCCCATCGGGCTGTGTGACGGTCTGTGGGTAGGGATATGCAGGCACTGCCATCGCGCCGTAGTGGGTCGCGATGGCAGTTATTGCTATTGTGAATAGTCGCTTGATCATGCTAATGACTTATCGATAAATCTTTTCAGCCACAATTGTACCGTCGTTGAGGTGCGAAATCTTAATAAAGATACCGCTTGACGGATTGGCGACTCTGTTGCCGGTGATGTCGTAATATTCAATACTCTCAACAGTAGCTATTTCGGCAGAAGTCACCCCTTGGGGTCGTGCATCATATATGCTGATGTTGTCAATCGGGATGAGGGTGCGGTCGACAATTTCGCCGGTAAATCGCAGTTGGATTACCTTGCCTGCAAAGTCCTCCAAGTCAATTTCGATTTTGTTCCATGCCGGATCCTCAAAGACACATTCGATGGTCTCCACAATTTCGAAATCGCCTTTGACACCCACCTCGATGGTGAGAATGTTGCGTGAAAGGAAGTCGAGGCAGTTGACCCAGAACGAGAGAATAGGCTCGTTGAGGTCGGCGAGGTTAATCTTTGCGGTGTAGATATTGCCTTGCAGACCAATCATAGTGCCGTACAGCGAGCAGTAGGCGCCGTCGTTGTCTTGTGAGGCGAGGTCTTCAATTGATGTGTCGTCGTAGATATCCCACACGGCGCCACCATTGCTACGGCCCATAGGTACGGTGAGAGCGCTACCCGAGAACGACTCGTTGTAGGGAGCCATGTAAGCGAGACCCACAGGCACCTCGTTGCTCTGTGTGGGCACGTTGGAGCGACCTGCTGCCGTGCGAGCATAGATGGCATAGGACATGAATTTCTGAGCGGCATTGGGGTCGGCTGCAGTGTAGGTATAGTTGTTGCCGGCATAGTTCTCTACCAAGGTGCCGGTGTTGCCGTTTTGGTCGGCATAGACGATGTCGTAGGTGAGGTGATGGTCGGCAAGCGGGCGCGACTGCACATCTGTAGCGGGAGCAACCCATGATAGAACTACTTCTCCATCGGTATCGCCTTCTTTTGCCGTAATCTCTTGAGGCTGGAGGGGACGACGTACACCCACATATACCTCAATAGTGGAAGTCGCGCCTTGACCATTGGCATTTGAAGTGGCTACGTCATAGTTATATGTGCCATGGCTCTCGGGTGCGTCGGTGTATTCCACCGATTGACCGGGTGTGAGGTCCTCAAAGGTCTTGACTGTGACACCATTGCGCTTGATAGTGGCTGAGAGTACGCCCTCGAGGATATTGCCCTCAGCATCAAACTTGGGAGTTGTGAAGGAGATAACAGCCTTGTTGGCATAGTCGCTGTCTGGGATTACCGAGAAGTCGGTAACCATACCCGGGGCAGTGTCGCCGGCGCCGGCGAGTATCTCCACATCGGTGACGGTCAGATATAGTGTGTTGCCCACTGAGATGCCGTGGAAGCCGATAAAGTAGATGCCACTCTCGCTCACCGTGATGTCGCACGATTTGGAGGTCTTGTCCTTGGTGTCTTTCACATTGAAAGCAGAGATGAGGGTTTGGGTGAAAGCATCAACCACGTTGTCGTTGCCCAAGAGTACCTCGAGGCGGTCAGTGTCGTAGCGGTTGCCGCATTTGAAGGAGAATTGATAGGTCTTGCCGGCATCAAGGAACAAGGGCGGTGAGATGAGCCAGTCGTCCATCTCGGTGGTGCGGTCGTTGTAGCAACCTGCGCATAAGCCGGCTGTGGGGTTGACAGGCTCCCACGACTTGCCGTCGGCATTGGCATCAATGATGGTCCAGGTAGATTGCCAACTGAAGCAATACACCTTATTTACCTCGTCGTAATAGCGACCCGAGGAGAAGTCCTCGCGGAATGTGGGCACATATCCACCGACCATTATTTTGTTTGATGTCGAAGTGGCTGATGTGTATACATCTTCGGCGCGAGCATATACTTCATAGGTGTACGAAGCGACGGCATTCTCGCCTTCGGGCCATGTTATTTCGTCAACGAATGAGGTGCCCTCGGCATCTTGGCAAATGAGTTTGTTGTCGGGCTTGCGATAGCAAGTGTATTTTACCTTGGCAGGATTGATGTAGCCGCCGTCGCTACCGACAGTTACCGGCTCCCAAGATACGTTGACGTGCTGACGATCAACGAGGGTGGCTGTGACGACCGGTGCGGCGGGCTTATCCTTGCCGATAAATACCTTGAGCGGAGTGCGTGCGCTTTCGCCACGACCATTCACCGTGTATACGCTGAATTGGTATGTGCCGTTCTCATCGGCAGTGAAAGGGATTTCTACTTTTTGTCCATAAGGAGCGGTACCCGAGGCAATTACCGAGCCGCGACGAACTACGCGATACTCGAGTGCTCCCATGCCGTCCATATCCGAGCCGATATTGTATTTGGGGCAAGTGAATGTGAGTTTGCCGGTGCGGCTGCCGTTCTCAAATACAGCCGAGAAGTCAGTAATGGCTTCGGGACAGCCGTTGGTGATGTAGTTGGCGGGTCGATATAGAGCCGTGTAGTTTTCGGCATTAGGGAAGGAGGTCAACAAAGTATACTCCAAGGTGTTGACGTCGAGTTCATAGAGGTATGTGGTGGGCTTTTGGAACCCCGAGGAGAGTACGAGCATCTTGTTGGTGTCGTTGTTCCATACAGCACTGGAGACGAAGTTCATAAGTATTTCGGGGACTTCGCCCAGGTCGGTAGCGACGCCGGTTTCCTTGTCAAACTTGAGGAGGTGGCTCATCATATCCATACCATAGATGTCGCCATCGGGCGATGCCGCCATACCCATTATGTTGTATAATTCATCGGAGTAGGGAGTGTC
>JBJEDD010000001.1:11790-17755 GCA_051871715.1 Muribaculaceae bacterium
TACATGTACGACCACAAGCCGTTGCCCGGGGTGATATCACCGAGGAGTGTGCCCACACCATCGGTGGAATTGAATGAATAGAAGCCCTGACGAGGACTCGACGAGGGCCACTCGCCGCTCACCGAGAGGAAACCGATGAGGTCTTCGCCCTCGGTGGACGCTGCGGCGGTAGATGCTACTGCCACAGGGGCAGTGTTTTGTGCTGTGATGGCATGGCACATATCTGAGGTGACAAAGAGCACCATCAGCACAAGAAGCATTTTTTTCAACATAGAGATTATGGTTTAAGGTTGTTAGGTAGGTATTATCTCTTGAGAATTACGGATGAGCGTCCATTGGCGACACGCACATAGAAGCCGTTCTCGGCAGTGGCGAAGTCGGTGACAATGCGTCCGTCAAGGCTGTAATATACCTCGGTGTTGTCGCCTTCGACTATTACATCTTCGACAGATGATGTGGCAACGTTGTCGTAGGTGACTTCCATTGAGGAAATACGTGTGGCGCTATTGTAGGTTTGCGCAATTGTGATACCCGAGAAAGTGATTTCGCTGGTGCCGTCAGCATAGGTCCATGCCTTGGATACATAGGCTGTCGTAGGCATTGATCCCGGGGTAATTGTGGCCTTGAAACTGTAATCTTTGGATGTGAAGGTAAAGGTGATTTTCTTGAGGAGAATGTTTGTCGGTGATGCGATGGTGAGAGTGGAATTCTTGTAGATTGACAGATAAGCGTCAGTAACCTTTGAGGACGCGCTGTTGGAAGTAATTGAAATCCAATTCTCATTACCAAACTCGTCGGTGTCCATTGTGATGCGGAGAGTGCGGTTGGAACCATCAGTTTCGGTCCATGCAGTGCCCCAGTTTTGTAATGTTACAGTGTTTTCAACAGCTAATGTTGAGAGTGCGCATGCGGCTGCGCAGAACGAAAGAAGTAAACGATGTATCATATGCTTTTTGTATTTTCATCCGTCGACGTTGACGAATGTCCGTAGCAAAGTAAGCGATATGAAGTGTGATGAACAAAGATTTGTTCAAAGGGTTTGATCAGATTTTTGGATTATGAACAATTTTTGGTTAAATAAGTTGATAATCAAGATAATATATACTTATTGAACACGGGTGACCGGCTGTTCAGATTTATAAATATGAACAGCTTCACGGGCACAAATAATGTTCTATCGGTAAGTTTGGGACTTGTGGATGCGCTTGAACTCGGAGGGAGTGAGCCCGGTGTACTTTTTGAAGGCTTGGATAAATGATGTGCGCGACTTGAAGCCGACCATCTCGGCAATCGCCTCGAGGGTGAGGTTGGCGGTGGCATCGTGGTCGGTGATTAAGTGGCATGCGTGCTTGATGCGAATGTGATTGATGAGGGTGCTGAAGTTGTCGCCTGAGACCGAGTTTATGACTTTGGATATCTGTGCCGGTTGCATTTTCATTATTTCGGCGAGTCGAGCCACATTGAAGTCGCACGAAAAGACTTCGTCGCAATTCTCGATGGTGTGGCGAATATTGAGGAATTGAGCGATAGCATCGGGGTCGTCGGGCTTGTCGGTATTATCCTGATTGTCCGGCTCTTTGTTATCTTGGACAGCCTTGTCGTATAGTGCGCGGTTGGCTTGCTGCAGGCGTCGGTGCTTGATGTAAAGGAGAATGATGAAGATGAGCAGAATGACCGCAGCAGCGATTGATATGGATAGCACGGTGCGTTGGATGCGGTTGGTGGTTTGAAGTTCACCGGCAGCCTTTTCCATACCAAGGATGGCAGTGCGAGCATTGATGTCGCTGATGCGTGCGCCTTGCTGGTAATTGAGGAGTGAGTCCTTGAGAAGTACGTAGTGGTTGTGAAATTGCATGCTTTGGCGCTCATCGCCCATAGCATCATACACATCCGTGAATTTGCGTAGTATCTCCAGGCGTGTGTCGCGCATGCCGAGCGAGTCAGAGAGGTCAAGCGCAAGATTGAGGTCGGGGAGGGCTGCGCCGGGGTCGTCGGCATGCAACCAATGGGCTTCGGCACGTCCGAGGATGGCAATCAACTCATAGCGTATCAGTGAGAAACTGCGATGGGCAGCCTCTTGCATCTGAGTGAAATCCTCGATTGATTGAGAATAATTGCCTTGGTCGATATTGTGGTAAGCACTTTGATATAATAGGTCAACATTGTATGTTGGTGACTTTTTCACTAAGGGGTCATTTTTGAAGACATTGATAATGCTGTCGAGTGTGGAGGTGGGGAGTCTGAGTTCGTGGGTAACTGTTATGAGATTAGAAAACGCCATTTGACGAGTGGTAACGTGGTTGGGGTCGCCGGTGGAGAGATTGAACGAGCGGGTGTAATCGTCAATGGCTTTATGCAGCATTGTGGTGTCAGCGGTGATTTCGCCAATCATCTGTTCTGTGCAGCCGTAGTTGAGATATATGCGAGCCTGGTTGCCTGCGATTTCTTCCATAATCTGTTGGGCGGTACTGAGGTTTTCGAGGGCGCGGGCGAAGTCGAAATACCAGAAGAAGTAAGCAAACCACTTGCCCACATAGGCATCAGCGCACTTGAGTTTCTCATCGCGAGGCATCGAAGAGGAGTAGCGCAACGATTGGGTAGTGAAGCAGATAAGACCTTTGGCGGGTTGAGAGTCCCACAGGTATTTGTTGCCACGGGTAATGAGAGTATCAGGGCTCCAAGATTGCACCTCGGCATAGAAACGCATCTCGTCATCATTGCTCTCGGTCGCCTTTGCCGAGAGTGAAATGGCAAGAATAAATACGATTATTGATAAAATTGACGAATATTTCATCTTTGTTTGCTTTAAGTGCAAAGTTAGCAAACTTTTTTGATAACAGAGTATTAGAGATAAAAAAAGCGCGCCGGGTGGGCGCGCTTTTTGTTGTTATGGGGATGGGAATTAGTCGGCGTTGAGGTTCACGCGCTTGAATGTGGTAACGGTGAGACCCTTCTGAGCTTGCTCGAGGTACTTGCCGATGGTGAGGTCGCCGTCTTTGATGAATTCTTGTTCCATCAAGCAGTTCTCTTTGTAGAACTTGTTGAGACGACCTTGAGCGATGTTTTTAATCATCTGCTCGGGGAGGTTGGCAGCCTTCTCGGCGCCAACTTTCTCGGCGATTTCGATAGCCTTGTCGGCTTCCTCACGAGTGAGCCAGCCCTTGGCGATGTTCGACTCGATGTGGTCGGCGCTGTCGACCAAGTTGGGGTTGATGCCGGCTTTCTTCTGAGCGGCTTCAACGGCCTTCTTGACTTGCTCTTGCTTGGTCTTCTCAACGGCTACGTTGTACTCTGATTCCTTAACGGCTTCGGGAACTGAAGCTTGGTCAACGGCAACGGGGTTCATTGAGGCGATCTGCATAGCGACGTCGCGACCTACCTGATAGTCAACACCTTCGAGGTTGAAGCCGGCGATAGTAGCGAGCTTGTTGCCGAGGTGGTTGTAGGAGGTAGTTGAGGGAGCCTCAACGTACTCATAGGCTGAGATTTCGGTCTTTTCGCCGGTCTTGCCGCTTTCCTCGGTAACGAGTTCGGCAACGGTGCGACCGTCAACGATGAGGGCTTTGAGCTCATCGAGGCTCTTCACCTTGTTAGCGACAGCGAGGTCGAGGAGTTGCTGGGTGAGAGCAACGAAAGTAGCGTTCTTAGCGACGAAGTCGGTCTCGCAGTTGAGAGCGATAACGGCGGCGAAGTTGCCTTCGTTTTTTGAGAGGACGCAGCCTTCGGCGGCGGTGCGGTCTTCGCGCTTGGCGGCGACGGCTTGACCTTTCTTGCGGAGGATTTCGACAGCCTTCTCGATGTCGCCATCGGTCTCGGCGAGGGCTTTTTTGCAGTCCATCAAGCCGGCACTGGTGAGGTGACGGAGCTTGGTGATTTCTGCCATAGTAACTGCCATAGTAGTATAGGAGTTAAAGATGGTTTAACAATAATTATTCGTTGACTTCCTCGGCGGGAGCTTCGGTTACTTCGGGGGTAGCGTCGGCTTTGCGCACACGGCGGCGTTCGCGCTTGGGAGCGGCGGGAGCCTCGCCTTCGCCGGCGGCAACGGTGTCGACCTTCTCGGCTTTGCGTTCCTCGAGACCTTCAGCCATAGCGGCTACGACGGTGCCGACAACGAGCTCGATAGACTTGGAGGCGTCGTCGTTTGCGGGGATAACGAAGTCGATGTTGTTGGGGTCGGAGTTGGTGTCGACCATAGCGAATACGGGGATACCGAGGCGGTTGGCTTCGGCAACGGCGATGTGTTCCTTCATGACGTCAACGACGAAGAGAGCCGAGGGGAGACGGTTGAGGTCGGCGATAGAGCCGAGGGTCTTCTCGAGCTTGGCGCGTTGGCGGGTGATTTGGAGTTTCTCGCGCTTTGAGAGGTTGTCAAATGTACCATCCTTGGTCATCTTGTCAATAGAAGTCATCTTCTTGACAGCCTTGCGGATGGTGGGGAAGTTGGTGAGCATACCACCGGGCCAGCGCTCGATAACATAGGGCATGTTGATTGATTGAGCGAGGTCGGCGATTACTTGTTTGGCCTGTTTTTTTGTGGCAACGAAGAGGACCTTCTTGCCGGCTTTAGCTATAGACTTGAGGGCTGCGGCGGCTTCGTCGAGCTTGGCAGCGGTCTTGTATAAATCAATAATGTGGATACCATTGCGCTCCATGAAGATGTAGGGAGCCATAGCGGGGTTCCATTTGCGTTTGAGGTGGCCGAAGTGGCAGCCTGCTTCAAGGAGTTGGTCAAATGTTGGGTTTGCCATTGTTTTTTGTAATTTTTTGGGTTTACGTTCTTTTTGGTTCAATCACGAGGTAGGGAACGTGTCCATCCGGGCGATTTAGATACTAAACTCTGTTTCCGGGCATCAAGCACCGGTGGGGAGGGGATATAGGGAAGTGAAAAAATTAACGTTTGCTGAACTGGAAGCGCTTGCGAGCCTTGGGACGACCGGGTTTCTTACGCTCGACGGCACGGGGGTCGCGAGTCATGAAGCCGTGCTTGCGCAACAGAGCCTTGTCCTCGGCGTTGATTTTAACGAGAGCGCGAGCGATGGCGAGGCGGAGTGCTTCAGCCTGACCCTTGTAGCCACCACCGTCGAGATTAACGTGGATGTCGTATTTCTCGGCAACTTCGAGGAGCGACAGGGGCTGCTTAACGATAAACTGAAGAATAGAAGAGGGGAAGTATACTTCCAAGGGGCGTTTGTTGATGGTGATGGTGCCGTTACCTTCCTTGAGGATAACACGAGCCACAGCGGCTTTGCGGCGACCTACTGCATTTACTGTTTCCATATCTTCAGATTATTTCACTTTGTTGATGTCAATGACTTTGGGGTTCTGAGCCTGATGGGGATGCTCGGGACCGTTGTACACGTGCATGTTCTCGATGAGGCGACGGCCAAGACGGTTCTTGGGGAGCATGCCTTTCATCACATGAACAAACAGGGGGTGAATGCCGGGCTTGAGGTGCTTGTTGAAGGACTTCTTCATGAGCACTTCGGGAGTGGCTTCACGCTGGCCACCGGGATAGCCGGTGAACGACAGATACACATGGTCGGTCATCTTCTTGCCGGTGAGTTTCACCTTGTCGGCATTTACGATGATCACATAGTCACCACACTCGGTGTGAGGGGTGTAAGAGGGCTTATTCTTACCGCGAAGAATTTTAGCCACCTTCGAGCACAGACGGCCGAGGGGTTGGTCGGTGGCATCGATGAGGACCCACTCGTGCTCGACAGCCTGAGCGTTGGGAGATACGGTTTTGTAGCTTAAAGTATCCACTTGTTAATTTATTGATTAATAATTAATAATGTGGCACACAACGAGCAGTGGCGCTCGGCCAAAAGCGCCCCCGCGGCATGTACCGGGGTAATTATTGGACATAATCGGACTGCAAAGGTAGGCATTTAATTTGCTATTTGCAAACTTTTTACAAATTTTCTTCACTCTGAAGTTGGGCATTTGGGATAAAAGTTGT
>JBJEDD010000002.1:0-17746 GCA_051871715.1 Muribaculaceae bacterium
GTGATTTCGCTATGGCGATAGGAGTCGAGCAATGCCGCAAAGTACATATCACCGGCATAGTTGGTGATGATGTTGCTACTCTGGGTTTGGTCGGTGGTCTGGTAAGTCACCAGGCGGTCGACGGGAGCCGACTGTATGCAACGATTGTCGTACAACGACTGCCCAAGGAACAGTAAGTATTTGAATTTCGATGAGTTGCGGTCATAGAACATCTTGGCAAGGCGACGATAGCCCATGGCATCGCGCGAGCCGCTCGAGAACTCGTTGAACACGGCATTGTGCTCGGCTACTACCACATCGAGCCCTTGGTAGGTGCGGTGTGCAGCGGCGAGGCGCTCAGCCTCTTCCACCATATCGGCGGTGGCGATGATGAGCATGTCGGGGGTCGACATTCCGTGGAGGTTTTGGTTGGCTACAACACCATTGATGCTCGGGGTCGGGAAGGTCAGGGTGGGGTTGAAAGCCACTGAGCGGCGAGTGTTGCTCTCGCTGAGCACGTAAGTGGCGGTGCAGTTCTCGCTATCGAAGGTCACGGGATACGACGCCATCTTGGCGGTGTTGTCAATGCTCCACACCACCAACTCGCCCTCGGCGGCGGTGAATTGTATCGGACGACCCACCTCGTTCTCATCTTCGCCGTAATTGACTATCAAACAGGGATTTTCGGCATCAAGGATGTTGGCGCGAGGGTAGCGTAGCACCATGTAGTCGGGGGCGGCATAGCGGATGGTGGTCGAAGGCACGGTGACGGTGAAAGTCACTGTCTCGCTATTGAGGTCAATGCCTTCGGCGGGCTGGAAGTAGAGAATACCGCGGCAGTTGGAGTAGTATGTGTAGTCGCTCTCGCTCAGCGGTGCAGGGTTGCTGTTGGAAGTGCTCAGCGTGGTCACATTGGCGGTGGCGGCGCTGCTCAGCGACTGGGATGATGTCTCAGAGATAGCAAAGAAATAGCAGAATGACCCACGGTCGAACTTTGTCGACCCGGAGTAGTTTTTGATGTGGTAGTCGTAGTTGATTTTGGCACCGGCACTCACGGGTGCTCCGTGGTAGTTGACACCGCCATTGATGGGGTTTTGCAAGTCGAGATCGTTGAGGTCGAGGTGGATGTGGTTGGTGCGCGCGCTCAATGTGGCGGTCGTGGCTGTCTTCACCGGTATATCGCTCACACCATAGGCATCGGTAAGGAAGTAGTGCGACTGCGTGTCGTAGTAGTTCTTGGCGGTGATGAAGCGGTCGTTGCTATTGCCGAGGCACGACAATGTAGCCATCGACACGTTGCCTTGACCGAAGAACAAAATGCGCCCGTCGGCGGTGTGCATTGTCGGTGTGGCAACGAGGTCATCGGGGTCGTTGGCACTGAAGGTGTTGGCTGCCAGTTTCACAGCGCCGTAGCCATACACCTGCACTTGCTCGGGATTGGCAAAGCCCATATCGCGCAGTTGGTCGTAGGTGAACTGATAAATGCCCTCCTCGGGGGTGCTTACCTTCACCCAATGCCCGGTGCTCAACTTGGATGTCTTGGTATAGTAGGATGTCGACAAGGCTTGGCTTGTTTGTCCTATGCCGGCTATTGCTATCAGTATCAGAGCGATGAACCTGGTTTTCATGCGTATCTTTTTATTTAATTTTAAATGTCAATATTGAGTTGCCGTCTTCGGCTTTTATATCTATCAATTGGTGTTCGCAGGGCTTGAAGCGAGCGATGACCTCGGGGAGAATTATCACATCACCGGTCTTGAACGTGGCGCCGATGCTCAATGTGCAGATAGCCTCGGCGACCGCCTTGCTATCGGGGGCAACGACCCCGGTGGCGATGTCGCTGCTGTAGGCTATGGGTGCAAAGTCCTCAATCCAAGTGCCCTGGATGATGGAGTCGTCGCTCCAGGGAAGCATCTCGGGGCTGTGCACATATGCTACAAGGGCGATCGCGCCCACGTAGCGCAGGGCAAACTGCCGATTGATGCACTTGCCCAAGCGGTCGATGCGCACCGCTGTGCGTATCTCACACACCATCTCGTCGGCTCCACTCTCGGGCATAAACAACGGGCGTCGGTCGGGACGCCAAGCCGAGTCTGCCATCAATACCGCAGCGCGGGCATCGGTAGGAGTGCTGTCGAGCCTCAGTATCTTCATCGGCTCGCCGGGTCGGGAAGGTTGGACAGGCGATTGTACATCACCGCCAAGTGGGAGTATATCGAGGTGTTGGTCACCACCACGTCGTCATTGTCAACGCGGATGCGTGTCGGGGTAAAGTTCCACAGGGCGCGCACACCGGCGGCTATCAAGGCGTCGGCAACAGTCTGTGCGCTCTCCACCGGCACAGCGATGATGCCCACAGTGATGCGGAGCCTCTCGACCATTGGCGCCAATTGCTCGGGTCCATACACCGGGATGCCGGCAATCTCCGTGCCTATCAACCCCGGATTGGTGTCGATGCCCGCCACGATATTCAAGCCGTAGCGCTGCAAGCCGCTGTCCTGCATCAGCGCTGCTCCCAGCGAGCCGGCGCCGACCATCACGGCATCGTGGCGCTGCGAGAAGCCCAGGAACGACCGCAACGCCTCCTCCAGCGATGCTACTTCGTAGCCGATGCGTGTCTTGCCCTTGATGTTGATGAAGGATAAGTCCTTGGCTATCTGCGACGAGTCGACGTGCAATTCCTCGGAGATGCGGGTCGACGACACATACTCGATGTTCTCGCTACGCAACATCGATACATATGCCAAGTACCACGGCAACCGGCGTATCGTCGGTTCCGGCAGCAACTCGGTTGCCTTATTTGTCTTATTCTCGCTCGTTCCGCGTCTCAATTGCTCATTAATTTATAAATCAAGCGCAAAGTTACAAAAATCTCGCCAATTATTCAACATCTCACCCTAATGTACTTCCCAAAATATTATTTTAGGGGATTTTTGACATTTTTCCCATAATAAATTTGGGGATTTTTGACAAAAGCATTACTTTTGTGATCAGAAAAAGATAAATCTATGATATTTAAGCGTAAATTATATAACGAAATGCTTCGGTGGAAGCAAGAAAGCAAGGGCGCTTCGGCTCTCTTGATTAAGGGCGCTCGGCGTGTCGGTAAGTCTACTCTTGTCAAAGAGTTCGCTCGCAATGAGTATGATAGTTCAATCATAATTGACTTTGCAAAGTGTAAGAAAGAGGTATCGGATCTGTTTGGGGATATATCAGATTTGGATTTTGTCTTTATGCGATTGCAAATGATTTATAAAACGAAACTTAAGCCGCGTGCCTCATTAATTGTATTCGACGAAGTACAGAAATGTCCTAATGCAAGGCAAGCTATTAAATATTTAGTAGAGGATGGCCGTTTTGATTATATCGAAACAGGCTCTTTATTGTCGATTAAGCAAAATGTTTCCGGAATAATAATACCCGGCGAAGAGGAGGAAATGGTTCTTAACCCGCTCGATTATGAGGAGTTCCGCTGGGCTTTAAATGATGACATCTCATTCCCGATTCTTCATGATTTTTTTGTCAGAAGAAAGGGTATGGGGGATGATGCTAATCGAAATTCTATGAAAGATTTTCGACTTTATATGTTGGTCGGTGGTATGCCACAGGCTGTACTTTGCTACTTGGAAACGCATAATATGGAAAGCGTTGACAAAGTAAAAAGGAGAATTATCAGCCTTTACGAAAAAGATTTTTTGAAGATTGACCCAAGTGGACTGGCTTCAAAAATGTTTTTAGCTATTCCCTCGGAGTTAACACGCAACGCCTCTCGTTATACGGTTAATGCGCCAACAAATGGATACGGACGACATGATCGTCTAATGGAGACTGTTTTTGATATGCAAGATTCTATGGTGGTTAATTTGGCTTATCATACAAATGATCCTAATGTTGGCATGGCTCTTCATAGAGATAGTAGTCGTTACAAAATGTTCATGGCGGATACCGGTTTGTTTATAACACTTGCTTTTTGGGATAAAAAATTTACCGAAAATATTATTTATGATAAATTATTATCTGACAAGTTAAGTGCCGATCTTGGTTATGTATATGAAAATATAGTTGCCCAAATGCTCAAAGCAGCCGGTCATGAACTCTATTACTATACATGGTATTCACAGACAAGTAACCACTTATATGAGATTGATTTTCTCATTTCAAAAGGTGCAAAGATAGAACCGATAGAAGTTAAGTCTTCCGGTTATAAGACTCATAAATCCCTTGATTTGTTTTGTGAAAAATACTCTTCTCGCATTGACAAAAGGTATCTGATATATACTAAGGATTTGCGAACAGATAATAGTGTGATATATCTACCGGTTTATATGACATCGTTCTTGTAGATCGGTGTATGACAAGAGCGGCTGTCGCGTCATTGCAACAGCCGCTCTCACTGTATTGTAGAGAATATTAGAGGCATACCTTGGTGGCGGTGGTGCCGCAGCGGCGAATGTAGATGTTGCCGGCGGCGGGATTGCTCACGCGCATGCCCTGGAGGTTGTAGTACTCGACAACACCCTCGGTGGTATCGCCCTTGATGGCGCTGACGCCTCCGAGTTTCTTCACCTCGATGGCATGGCTGCCGGTGGTGACGAGGGTGCAGATGCCGTCCTCGTCCAACTCACCGAGAACGCCGTCAATGTATACCTCGCAGTTGTCGTCGGGCAGTATCTGTATCTCGGTGCCGTCGTAGCACTTCAGTGGCTCGCTGAAGTCTTCCCAGAAGACAATCTTGTCGTAGCATACGATGGCATAGGCATCTTCGGCGATCGTGCATGTCACGTCGGATGTGCGGTGGGTGGTGCCGTCAAAGAAGATTTTCACTACCGACTCGTTGCCGGGATTGAGAACAAATTGACTGTAGGCATCGGGAGTGATAGCCTTGCCGTCGACAACTACGGTCGGGTTGTTGACATCCGACAGAGGCGCTACTGTCAGAGGCGACATATAGTCGTAGTCGAAGGATACATAGTTGTAGCCCTCGGTGAGCGCTCCGGCGCTGAAACGCACATTGGCAGGGTTGCCGGCATAGTAGACGATGATGTCGGTATCAGCCTCGATTTTCTCGGCTACAACGTATAGTGTCGTGGAGGTCACAGGATTGGAGGCAAACATAGCGGTGTCCTCGCAGCGGGCGGTACGCAACCAGTAGCCGTCGGTCACATAGTAGTTGATATAGGTGTATTTGCTGCTTACCTCGAAGGTGAATTTGCGCACTTCGGCGGCGGGAATGGTCCACGCACCGTCTACATCGCTGGCAGGAAGCGCGATATCTTCAGTGACTGCTTCGCCCTCGCCGAGGTCTATGGCATAGCCGTTGAGGCGGTTGCCTGCCCATATCTCTACGCCTTCATATGCAACGATATATGCAGTGTAGGTGACTGTGCCGTATGCCTTGGGGCTTGCCTCTACCTTGAGTGTACCCGAGGTGTTGACGGTGAAGGTCAATTGGGTCGACTCGCTGCTGTAGCCGAGGTCCTCGCCCTCAAAGGTCACCTTGGTGATGTCGTATTCGTCGCTGAAGGTGAGGCGCACACGGTTGCCTTCCTCGACCTCGAAGGTGTTGTTCTCGAGGGAGAGTATCTCCAAGAGCGAACTGTTGAAATAGTTGGTGATGCAATCTTCGCAGCCCTCGGGCAACTCTACTGTTACCGTGCAGGGCTTGGGGGCATCGTCGTCGTTCTCATATACGCGCACCACGATTACGTCGCCATTGGCGATATTCACGCGGAAATAATTCTCCCACGAGCGGCGTGTCACTTCGGTGCCGTTGAGAGTCACCTTGTAGATTTCGGTACCGGTCTTGGGGGTGATATACATTTGTGTGTCGAGTGTGGAGTTGAATGTGTAGACGTTCTCGCCGGCATTCACCGGGGTGAGCACCTCGCCGGTGCCGGCGAGCATGAGCGACTCAATCTTGTTGACACCATTCTCGATATTGACGGTCACCGAGGCATCGCGCACCAATTCGGTGGTAGTGATGGTGAAGGTGCGACCGGTGTAGGTGGTTGAGGTCATCGAGATGGAGAAGGAGTTGTTCTTAAGTGCTACCGAGCAAGTATTTCCGCTGTCATCGAGGTAGGTACACGACTCAAGGATGCGGTTGGCGCCGGCAGTGATGGTGGCGCTGGGCCAGTCGCTCTTGGGGTAGGTGAGGGTGATGGTGGTGGCATCGGCGGGTATTTCCACGTCGTTGCGTCCCACGCGCACATTGATGGCGCCGGGGAGGTCCCAGTTGAGGGTGATGGATACGGTTTCCTCCTGAGCGGTGGCGCCTATGGCTATGATTGCCGCTATGAGGGCTATATAGAGTCTTTTCATCTTGTCGAATTTTTAGGATTATTTAACCATTACCTTGGCTACGCCCTTGCTTGTGGCAACGATATACATGCCGGCAGGCAGGGTGGCAACTTCTTGTGCTTCGGCTACTTGGGCTACCTTCACGCCTTGCAAGTTGTAGATGGTGGCAGGTCCGCTCAGCACCTCGGCAGCCTCGTCGGTGGTGATGTCCTCTACACCGGCACCGCCGTCCAGGGGCAGGTCGTAGAAGTCAACGCTGTAGAGATAGATGCCGTCAATGAGGCGATGCACTACACCCAGGGCGGGTTTCTTGCCATTGGTGTACACGAGGATTGAGGAGAGGGCACCGCGCTCGTCGGGGGTTACGCGCAGCAGTTCGCGACCCTCGGGATACTCGGGTGATGCCACTTGACCGATTACGAGGTTCTCGGTAATCGAGCCATCGCTCTCGAGGTGCTTGATGAGCACCATATATTCGTTATTGTCGTCGCTGTGGTAGAAGTTGGCGGCGAGAGCCTTGCTATCGATGTAGCACATTGCATATTGCACGCCACTACCCATATCCATGTGGTCGATGCGGTTCTCGGAGCCATCGGCATTGAACCATGCCACGCGCATCAGCGAGTGGTTGCCATTGAAGGTCGGGTCGCGCATCTCCACTGCATATTGGTAGGAGTCGCCCACCGGGGTGCGGTCGATATTGGAGGTCAGCGCGTCGGTGTCGCTCACCTCGGTCTCCAGAGTGTAGGCAAAGGTGGCTGTCTGGCGGCACGAATACAGGTCGACAAAGTTGAAGAATACGTTGCCGCTGTCGTCGGAGGTGAGGAAGAGGTGCTGGGGCTCGAAGCCGTCAATGTCGCTCAGCGCCAGGGTGCTCTGGGCGTTGCGGAAGATAGTGCTACGCACCGTGCCGTCGGGGTTGAACACATAGTATGAGTAGATGAGGTAGTCGTCGGTCTCGGTCACCTTGTTGCCACAGGCGATAATGAATGCGGCTTGTCCCTCGGCGGTGTCGAAGTGGTGGAAGTCGATGTCACCGCGATAGAGCAACTCGCCCACGGCATAGTAAGTGGCAAGGATGCCCTCGCCCTCGTCCTTGGTCATCGAGATGGTGGTGGTCTGTGTCTTCACCGGGTTGTGGCTCAGTGCATAGATGTCAATCACCAGCGAGTTGCCATCGCGCATGCTGATGTCGTCCATGAAACTGTAGTAGGGATTGTAGAACGACTCGAGATAGTGGCTGAATACCACATAGGGCTTGCCATTGTCGGTGAGTGTTATAATCATCGGGGTGCTCTCCTGGTCGCCCGGGAGCATCTGGATAGGTATCTCATAACTCAATACTATCTCGGGAGCGGCGGCACCGGCAGCGCGGTGGTATATGTCGAGCGAGATGGTCTGTGCCATAAAGTAGTCCCATACAGCCTCGGTGCCGTCTTTATCCCAAGGATATTCACCGGTGTAATTTTCGTTCATAATCGACATGTAGACGTCATCGTTGCCGTTCTCGCCGGCATTTAGTACGTCGCATATCAGGTTGGGCAGGGTGGCTACAACCACGTCGTTGCCTTCGCTATCCTTGGCACCGTCGATTTGGTACACCAGCGAGCGATAGTTGTTGATACCCATTTCCCAGTTGACGGCGAGTCCCAGCACAATTTCCATCTTGCTGTCGTCGTTGAAGAAATTGGTGGTGATGTAGGGCAAGATGTCGCAGTATACCACGCGTTGCTCACCCTCGAGGTAGTCAATATCATCCTTGATAGTGCCTATGAGTTCGTACTTCTCATTATATATATTGAGTACGAACGAGCGCATGATGTAGTCGTTGTAATACTCGTGCTCGATGATATCTTGGATGTACTCGATGGAGTAGAACCACAGATTGCCATCCGGGGCATCGATGTCGCCGTAGGTGTTTACACCGTTGATGAGTCCCTTGACGACTGCCGCTTCCTTGGCGGGAGACTCCGAGGGGTTGAGCAAGGCGTTGTTGCGCTCGATGGCTGCTGCACGCGCCCCCTTGAAGGGTGCTGTGCTCTCGCATTTATACACATGCTTGACGGGGTCAAAGACCGGGCGACTCAGCGCCTCGCCTTTCACCGTGCCGGCACACAACATCAGTCCGGCAAGTACTGTTAGAGTAGATTTAATCATTTAGTGTCTGATTTTTATAGAATACGCGTATTTTTGTTGGAATTTTTAACAATTCCATGAATAATGGTTACAAAGGTAATAATTATTTATCACTTACACAAATACTCTTTCACTCGTGAGGTGATCGTGTGGAATACGGCTGCAGCTACAATGCCGCCGACAAGCATTACACATAGCGAATAATGGGGTATGAGTTTGGCATTCCAAGCTATCTCGGTCAACAAGCCGTGTATTACATATATCTCTAACGAAATCGTGCCGAGATAGCGCAAAGCTTTGATGTTAAGCGTAATACCAAAACGCACCATGAAGTATAGCATAGCGCTGAATAGGGTGATTGCAGTAATCCATGCAAGTATGCGCCCGGTGGACTCATATACGATAAACGCTGCGATAAACCCTATCAAGCATCCTATCGCCACCGGGTACATGCGGCGTTTTGTTAGCAATTGCTCATACCAGGCTATGGTGAAGCCTACCGGCATAGCCAATTGTGATATGTACCAGGCATAATAATGTCCTCCGCCGTAGCGGAATAACAATATTTGACCTATCGTGAGTATCCACAGGGCTATTATCACTATCCCCGGGCGCTTTAGGATACGAGCACTCAAATAGAAAGATACATAACATACCATCAGCACGTCGATAAACCATGTGAAGTACGATAGTGTATCGCCATTGGTTATCCACTTGTATAATTGCTCCCTTATCCCGATACCGGGGTCGTTCCTGTGCATTATCGCGCACACAATCGATGCGGTGAGCCACACGGGCAGCAATGTCCCGAGTCGCCCTCGCCAGAAGCGTCGCAGATAAGCATCACCGCGTTGTTTCCACGACCTGCCCATCCCGTAGCCCGACATCAAGAAGAACGCCCCGCAGATATAGGCGCCGGACTTCTCAAACAACGGCTCCCAGCAAGGACCATAAAAGCAGCAATAATGAAATAATACGATGCTCACAGCCAATACACCGCGTAGCGCCAGGGTATTATCTACCGTGAAGTCGCGCAACTGATTACCTCGCAGGCTCATCACTAAGCCCACCAGCATCAATAATCCGAATATCGACGTAAATATCATCGCGCAAAGGTATAAATTATTGAGCAATTGACAAAATCCCCAATATTTAGAAATTTTATGCAATTTGCATAATTCAAATTAAATTATTATCTTTGCATAAATTTTCAAATCATTATGGCTAAGCAATTTAACCCCTTTGTTGTTGTTGGTAAAATACCTCATGAGTATTTTTGTGACCGTGTCACGGAGTCTGCTAAGTTGATTAAGTCTCTAACCAATGGTAATAATATTGTTGTCATTTCACCACGACGTATGGGTAAAACCGGATTGATACGGTTTTGTTACGACTCCTCGGCGATAGTCAACGATTATTATACTTTTTTCATTGATATCCTTCACACATCTTCGTTGCGCGAGTTTACATATCTGTTAGGCAAGGAAATATTTGATACTTTGGTTCCTCGTAGCCGCAAAATGGCAAATCTTTTCGTGCAAACTCTTCGCTCTATAAGTGCAAAGTTTGGCTTTGACCCCATATATAATACCCCTACTTTCAATATTGAGTTGGGTGATATTGAGCATCCGGAGTATACATTAGATGAAATTTTTCGTTATCTGGATAATGCCGACCGCCCATGTATTGTCGCAATAGATGAGTTTCAACAAATAGACAAATATCCTGAGAAGAATATTGAGGCATTGCTGCGCACCTACATTCAGCGGCAAAGCAATAGCAACTTTATCTTTGCCGGGAGCGAGCGTCATATTATGCAGGAAATGTTCTCGTCATCGGCACGTCCGTTTTATCACAGTGCCGATATCTTGGAACTGCGGGCTATTGCTCCGGATGTTTATCAGTCATTTGTCGTTTCAAACTTCGAGAAATGTGGCAAGCGTATTAGTCCCGACAGTGTTAGCAAGGTGTATGACATATTCAAAGGTCACACGTATTATCTTCAAAGAACATTCAACGAGGCATTTGCCGATACCTCGGTAGGAGAGGAGTGCACTATTGATATTATTCTTGATGCAATTAATGATATCATTGCTTCAAGCGATACTGTTTTTCGAGAGATTTTGTCGAACATTCCCGAAAAGCACAAGGCGCTTTTGTATGCTGTCGCCCGAGATGGCGAGGTTACGCACATTACATCAGCCGATTTTGTGCGACGACATCGGCTCGACTCGGCGAGCTCGGTCCAGGCTGCTGCAAAGCAGTTGCTCGATCGTGATTATATCACAAAGATTAATAAGGTATACACGGTCACTGATCGACTATTTGCTTTATGGATTAATAAGATATATGGTTCATCTTCAATAATTTAACATTCCTTGTAATAAAAAAAGAGGAGCCGTGAGAGGCTCCCCTTTTTTATTGTGGGTTGGGATAGGGTCTTAGAAGAGGACCTTGGTGGCTTGTGTGCCCTGACGACGGATGTAGATTTGACCTTCGGCGGGGTTAGCCACGCGGATGCCTTGGAGGTTGAAGTATTCAACGGGGGCATCGTTGCTGTCAACAATCATGTCTTCAACACCACCCTGGATGTCGCGAGTCTTGATGGTGCAAGCGTTTGCAACTTCGCCGGTCTTGGTGTCCATGATGTAGACGATTACGTTGATGTTGTCGGGGTTCTTGACGCCCGAGAGGGTGAGGGTGTAAGAGTGCTCATACTCCTGACCGGCAACGATAGTGCCGGGGATGGTATTGAGGATACCGGCATAGGAGTTGAGTTGACGAGCTACGTCGTTGTAGGTAACGGTAACGCTCTCGCCGAGGTTTTCCCAGCCATAGCAGTCATAGGAAGAGCCTGCGTAGTAGTTGGTCTGTACGTAGGGACCTACTTGGTCTTCGGTGATACCGAACGCGAGGCGGTAGTTGCTGCGGCTGCTGTTGTCGTCGAATGTGAAGGCAAACTTCGAGTCAATCTGGAGTTTTGCCTTGGTGTCGTCGGTGAAGGCAGCGGTAGCGCTAACGGTAGCGATAGCGGGATACGAAGTGAGGTAGCCGTAGTAGTACTCGATTTCTTCGAATTCGGGGTATGCGATCAATGTGCGGTTGAGCATAGCCGAGGGAACGCCTTGGCTGTTGTAGAGGGTGTTGAATACCTTAACGTATGTGCTGGAGTACATGGGGTCGGCGTCGGCTGAGGGACCGTGTACAGCCACGGGAATCAGTTCACCGTCGGGATAGTTCTCGCGAATCATCTCCATGGTGGTGATACCTACGGGGCAGTAGCCACACCAAGTGCCGGTAGCCTCCTCAACGACAACGTTGCGGGTGTAGCCCGAGCCGGCGGGGATGATGGTGACAGTGCCGCTACCCACGTTGTTCTCACTGTTGTTGTCAACACCATTGACCTTGGTGACAGTGAGTACTACCTCGATAGGCTCGGTGGAGACGGTCTCGTAGGTGAGGTCCTCGGCGCCGATGATCAGCCGTTTCTTGTAACCGAAGCCGCTGATGTCGCTATAAGAGTAGGTCTTGGGCTCTTTGTCACCTACCTTGACGGTGAATTCCAGAGAGTTAATCTCGTTGGAAGCTACGTTTTCGATCTGAGCGTAGAAGCCGAATACGCTGTTGGCCTCAGCGTAAGGAACGAGGTCGGTGAGGACTACGTCGACATAGTCGGTGGGGAGGTTGTTACCACAGAGGGTGGCAGCGGTCCAAACGAAGCCGTAGCCATAAGAAGCGAGGTTGTCCCAAGAGAAGGTTGTTTGGGAAGCACCTGCTTCACCTGTTGCTACCCAACCGCCTTCGTCGCCGTTGTGGCTGGAGTAGTCGATCACGATGGTGATATCATCTTCGTGAGCGAGGCTAAACTTAACACCTACATAGAAGCCCTTGCCTGCCTCGATGGTGTAGGGTGTCTCCAGGGGCACGGTCACCTTGGTGAAGCGAGTGGCGGGCACTTCGTTGTAATATTGCGAGTAGAAGGGCTCAGCCTGCAAGTCGTAGGTGAGGAACACTGTGCACGCAGTGATGTTGTTGTTGTTGCCGGTGGTTTGGTTGATACCGGTGTAGTATGAGATTTCGGTCAATTGGTTGCCGGCATACTTGGTTGCTTCGTCGGCAGTGAATTCAAATGCCTGTGCGATTTGCAAGCCGGCATATTGGTTGTTATAACCGATGGCGGTGTAGGGGTCGGCAGCGAGGCAATATTCCATAGAGGGCTCGTCGGTGCGCGAGGGAGCCATCATGGCACCGGGACCTACTTCGATTGTTTGGTCAATCTTGTGCTCGACAAACATGTCCGAAGCGCCGTGTGCGCGTTGGAAATTCATACTCGGAGGCACGATAGCCCATGCGCTGACAGCGGCTGCTGCAGCGACAAGTGTGAGTAACGTTTTTTTCATAGTCTCTAATTTTAAAAAGTTAGACATATTATTTAATGTATAATTTACCTGATTGGGCGCCCAGGGTGTAGACATAAATGCCCGAGGCGAGTCCGAGGTTGAGGCTGCCGGTGCCGTTGACGGTTGCGTCGAGCACGCGCACGCCCTCGAGGGTGAAGAGTTGGAGGGCGGTGTCGCTCTCGACGTCATAAGCCACGCCGCCGCGGATACCGCGCAGCGAGGTGTTGTTCTCGATGAGGGTGACGCCGGCATCCTTGCCCATGATGAGGGTGTAGGTGATGTAGGTCTCGGTGTAGTCGCCGTCTTGGGCTTCAAACTCGGTCACTACGGTGGGGATTTCCTCGTCGGCATCCAACTCAACGATGTAGTCAAACATCAGCGCCAACTTGTTGCCGGGGTTGAGGGTGATATTGTTCTTGGTGACAGTCTCGCCCTTGGCGCAAGCGCCGCCGGCACACATCTGGATAGCCTCGCCCGAGGTGCATCGAGCAATTATGGTTGCCTTGGATGTGTAGATGTCGGTGGTGATGTAGAGGTCGGGCTTCATGTTCACTTCCTTATAGTCACCATAGTCATAAACCACGATGTCCTCGTAGGGGACAGTCTCACCCGAGGTGATGGGGGTATCACCGATGTAGAAGGTGAGTTTGCGGGCTTGGGCGCTGAAAGTGAGCATCAGCGCAGCCGCTGCAAGGAGAAAAATCTTTTTCATTATTCGTTTTCGTTTTGGTTAGTGATTACGTCAGTACGTGCTGCTTGCACCACGCCGGCAGCGTTATATACAAAAGCCACGACTTGGAGGTTGGCGGGTACCCAAGTCTCGGTGGCAGTGGCGCGAAGTTCCTGTGTGTAGGAGAAGGATTGGTGTATCATCGCCTTGAGCGCGACGGGCTCGCCGCCCACGCCGTTGGTCGATGCGCGATACACATTGTTGTGTACATAATTGTTGATGCGGCCCTCGGAGGCGCTTTCCTGGCGAGCGACGATGCCGTTCTCGATAATCCACACTTGGAGGTTGCCGTTGATGTCCTCGGTCTGCGAGCAAGTGATTTCGATGGCGATGTCGCTGCTGCCCTCGGGGCAGGTGGCGGTCATCTCGATTTCGAGGGGTGTGGGAGTCTCCAGGGCAGAGCGCACGGCGGTAGCCCAGGCGGTGTGCTCGGTGGCGCCACCGACGCGGTTGACCACGCCCATAGGCCAGCTGGTGATACCCCATGCGTTGTTGTAGGTGTCGCCCTCGGGCTGCATCAGTCCGGTGTAGCGGGTGTTGGTGGCAGGGATGCCGAAGGCGCCGGCATGGATGCTCACCGGGATGACTGCATCGCCGTATTGCTCGACGAGGGCCTCAATGGTGGCGTGGGCGTCGGGGCAGTTGACACAGTTCTGTCCGGTGAAGTCTTCGATGAGTACGGCACGCTTGGCGTCGACACTCTCGATGGGGATATAGCGCTCGTCCTCGGCGATGTCGTTGCATGCCGATGTGGCTACAGCCACGGTTGCGAGGAGTAATATGTTGCGAAAGATGTTCATAGCGATGCCGTATTAGAAGGTGTACATATAAGAAACGGTGAAGCCGCGAGTGGCAGGCACGTAGCGGCAGACGCCGCCCGAGCAGTTAAAGCCGGCGCGGGTGCGGCCGTAGCTCACTTGCAGGCGGTTGGAGCGGTATGTGCCGGTGACGCCGAAGTTGTAGTAGTGAGTGTCGGTGACGCCGGTGTTCCACATATCCGAGGCGGTGACCATCAAGTGGGGTGCTACCGACAACTCGAGCAAGCCATATACCCAGTCTTTCTCGTCGTCGTTGGTGTGGAGGTATTGCAACTCGTTGCGCAGGGTGTATCGTCCGCCGAGTTTAATCTTGGTGTCGAGCACAAAGATGTTGGAGCGGATGCGACCGCCGTGACCCTCGATGACGTCCTTGTTGTACATTTGGTTCATGTACATGAAGGTCTGGCTCACGTCGCGGCTCCATTTCTTGTCGATGATGAGGTTGACATCGTGGTAGTAAGCCTCGCCCATGCCGAAGAACGAAGTCTCGTAGCCGTTGGTGCCCTTGATTTCGTTGCCGATGGTGTAGTTGGGGTCTTTGTAGTCCAAGCCGCGGATGTACGACACGTTGAGGGTCACCTTGGTGCCATATTTGCCGCCGAGGGCGCTGCCGCGCTTGAATTTGTAGGAGAATGCGGTTTGGAATGCCCACTCACCGTCGGCAGCCTGTGTGGCATAGGGGTAGAGGGCGGCGAGGGCATAGGTGTGGAGGTAGGAGAAGGCGGGCATATTGTTGAGCATTGCCGAGGTGCCCGACATGGAGCGTTGGCTGCGGAATGCCATATTCTCGGAGCGCTTGGCTTGGATTTGGGCGCTGAGACCCGAGCGCGAGTAGGTGGCGCTGATCATGGCGGCGGTGCCGCGCTTGTAGGTGTAGTTGTTGTCGAACGACGGGTCTTGGTCTTTCCAGGCAAATTCGCCCATCAGCCCGATATTGCCCTTGTTGAATTGCGAGCGGATGTCCCAGGCGCCCACGCGCTCGGGAAGGTTGAGGCGGTAGTCGGTGCCGGGGATGAAGATGTCTTCATCGTCCTCATCTTTAAGCACATAGGCTGCCGAGAGGTTCCAGGTGATGCCACGGTCGGCAAAGGGCTTGATATAGTCTTGGAAGTTGACCTCGGCTTCGCCGCCGTAGATTACCGAGCCCTTGTCCCAATCCCAGTAGCGGCGCTGTACGCCGCCGAGGAGGGTGACGCGCAAGCCGGGGATGGCAGTGACCTTGAGGCGACCGCCACGTAGGGCATTGTCGATGCCCAGGGCGCGCTCCTGGTAGGTGCGGAGGATGAAGCCGCTGCCGAATTGCTCGTAGAAGTCGCCGGCGGTGAGTTCAAAGCCCTTGTAGCGCCCCTTGGCGTAGATGTGGGGTACGCCCCAGCCGGCAAAGTCGGGTTCGAAGCCCGGGAGGGGCCATTTCATAAACTCCATGCGCACGCCGGCATCGACATACTTGCTGATGAGGTTGAGGTCGGCGTAGGAGTTGAAGAGGATGTCGTGGTCGGGGGTGCCGATGCCGATGGCGGCGTCTTCCTCGGGGAAGAGCACGTCGGCTTGGACGCTACCGTGCAGGGCGACGCCGTTGTCGCCGATGACCACGGCGCCTGCCCACAGGGCGCCGGTGAGCGCCACTGCGGTGGCTAAAAGTCTGAGTGTGTGTGGCTTGCTCATCGCGGCTTACTTGCTGTGGTTACGCACAATTTCGATAATGTGCTCCTCGGAGCCGTCGGTGTATCCGCTGTGCGAGTAGACGATGTTGCCATCGCCGTCACATACCAGCACATGGGGCACGCTCTGCAAGCCCAGGGCGTGGAACAGGTCGCTGTTCACGTCAAGTAGCACGTCAAAGTCCCAGCCCTCGGCATTCACCAGGGGTTTCACCTTGTTGGCGTTCTGAGCCTCGTCGATAGAGACGAGTATCATTTTCACGCCGGTCTCATCCTGCCAGTCCTCATACACCTCGGCGATGCTGCGCAACTCGCGCAGGCAGGGTTTGCACCAGGTGGCAAAGAAGCTGATTACAAAGGGTTTGCCATCGTTGCTCAGGGTGGCGGTGTTCACGGTGTTGCCATTGATATCCTTGAGGGACACCGACGGGATTTGAGCCGCCGAATTGATGGCAATCGAGGCGATAAACGCTAAGATTAAGGTTGATAGAACTTTGCGCATGCAGGTAGTTTTTTATAACCCACAAGCAGGCGACCCCCCGATGGGGAGCCTCCTGCTGTGAGTATGTGGTTATTAATTAATTATTTGCGTAACTTGGCGGTGATAGTGGTGTTGTCGCCGGTAGCGCGTACAACGTATACGCCGGCGGGAAGTTGATTAGCTACAGTGCCGGTAGCGGTGGTGTCGAGCACGCGACGACCCTGGAGGTCATATACGCTCACGGCGTTGATGTCGCCGGTGGCAACGAGGTTGCCGGCAGCGTCGAAGGTCACGTTACCATTGCCTACGTTGATTACATCCTTCACGCCCGACATTTCGTCGGCGTTGATAATCCATGAGAAGGTCATGTAGTCGCTTTCCCAGTCGAAGGAGTTGTAGATCCACATAGCCATCCACTTGAGGTCGGGAGTAGCGCAGCACAAGCCGCTGACATAAGTCTCAGTGCTGAGCACCGGGTAGTCGACGATGTTGCCTTCTTCGTCCAAGATGGGGTTGTCAAAGTCGTAGCCCAGAGGAATTTCATAGAAGAGGTTTTCGTCAACCCATGCAGAGGCTTCTTCGCCGAAGCTCTTGAAGTAGTCAACCAGAGAAGTGGCAACGCCGTCCTTGTAAATCCAGCCGGCGGGAATATCGGCGCTGAGTCCGTTGGTGAGCATGATGACGTCTTCGTTGGGCACGTCAAATACCATCATGTCTACGCCACCGGTCTCAATGTCGGTAGCAACACCTGTTGTGAGGTCAATCACGGTAGGAGCGTATACGGTAACCCAGGGGAACCATGAATTGGGGTCGTCAGTCTCAACTTCGGTTGCCGAAGTGGTGAGGTACTTCGAGCCGCTGGGGGTCAGGTATACGTTGTTGAATTCGTAGGAAGGAGCGGTAGCGAGTACCTCGTAGTAAACGTCCTCGAAAGCTTCGTTCTTTTCAGCCCATGCCTCGTAGAGGGCTTGATATTCTTCGTAAGCAGCGTTGAAGGCAGCGATTTCTTCGTCGCTCATGAACGAGGTATATTCGGGATATTCACCCTGATACCAGCTGGCTACCCATTCGTCGTAAGCTTCTTGATATGCAGCGAGTTCTTCCTCGGTCATGTAGTCGGTCTCTTGGGGTCTCTTGGGTTGCTCACCGGGAACTTCGGGGAACACGGTGCCTTCGGGGCAGAAAGCCTCGATGTTGGGCAGAGAGTAGCTCCATTCGCCGTCGGCGTTCTGGGTATACAG
>JBJEDD010000003.1:0-4548 GCA_051871715.1 Muribaculaceae bacterium
ACAGACGCTCAACCTCTCGTTCTATCCCAAGGAGCGCGGTCCCTACAACCTCGATGCCGACAATGTCGATGCACAGGGCAACCTCCTCAACCCCGAACGCCGCTGGGGTGGCATCATGCGCAAATTGGACAACACCAACTTCGAGCAAAGCAATATCGAGTACGTTCAGTTCTGGCTCATGAACCCATTCCTCGACCCCAACAACCCCAACTACGAGGGCGGTGACCTCTACATCAACTTCGGTGAGGTCTCCGAGGATATCCTCAAGGATGGGCTCAAGAGCTACGAAAACGGTATCCCTGTCGATGGTAACACCGAATACCTCCGCGAGACAGTTTGGGGACGAGTATCCACTCAAAACTCTCTCACATACTCTTTTGACAACACCGGGCAAGCTCGCACCATCCAAGATGTGGGTCTCAACGGGCTCTCCACCGCTGACGAGTTCAACTTCCCGACTTACCAAGAGTATGTCGAGCGCCTACGCATGCGCCTCGACCCGGCGACCATCGAGCAAATGGAACTCGACCCGTTCTCGCCACTCAACGACCCCGCCGGCGACAACTACCACTTCTACCGCGGGTACGACTACGACGAGCAGCGCGTCGACATCCTCGGTCGTTACAAGCGATACAACGGCTTGGAAGGCAACTCCCTCAACCCCGACGACGTCAACGACGCTCTCTACCAGACCTCTCGCGCAACCCCCGATGTCGAGGACATCAACCAAGACAATACGCTCAACGAATACGAGCGTTACTTCCAATATCGCATCTCGATCCGTCCCGAGGACCTCGTCGTCGGCAAAAATTACATCACCGACAAGCAAGTCTCTGTGGTACACACTCGCAACGACTCCAACCAAACTGTCGAGTGGTACCAATTCAAAATTCCATTGAGTGACTACGAGAAGGTCGTCGGCTCTATCAAGGACTTCTCCACCATACGCTTCGCGCGTATCTTCATGACCGGTTTCAAGCACACCACTCACTTGCGTTTCGCGACTCTCGAACTCGTGCGCGGCGAGTGGCGTCCCTACGACTTCAACCTCAACCTCCGCGGTGATGCTCCCGCCGAGGGACAACTGGATATCTCGGTAGTCAACATCGAGGAGAATGCCGGGCGCGAACCGGTCAACTACGTATTGCCCCCGGGCGTCACTCGTATTTCCGACCCCGGACAGAGCCAAATCGTCCAACTCAACGAGCAATCTATGTCGCTCAAAGTCACCGGGTTACAAGCAGGCGACGCTCGCGCCGTATATCGCAACACCCAGCAAGACCTCCGCAACTACAAGCGCCTCCAGATGTGGGTACACGCCGAGAACCTTATCGACGACGTCACCAACCTCCGCTCCGGCGAGCTCAGCTTATTCGTCCGCCTCGGCTCCGACGTCAAGAACAACTACTACGAATACGAGATACCTCTCACCCTCACCGCCGCCGGACATTACTCCGACAGCCCCACCGACCGCGAGCGCGTGTGGCCCCTCGACAACTACCTCAACCTCGACCTGCAACGTCTCGTCGACCTCAAATTGGAGCGCAACGCTGCCAAGCGCATGGAGCAGAGCGGTGTGGGCTTTGGCATCCCCTACACCGGGCGCGACCCCGACAACGAGCGCAACACTATCACCGTGCTCGGCAACCCCACCCTCAGCGATGTCCGTGTCCTCATGATTGGCGTCCGCAACCATTCGGCTACCGTCAAGGACGGCATCGTATGGGTCAACGAACTACGCGTCACCGACTTCAACGAGGATGGCGGCTGGGCAGCGCGTGCCAATGCCACCCTCGGGCTCTCCGACATCGCCACCCTCAACTTCGGCGCTCACATCGAGACCGCCGGCTTCGGCAACGTCGACCAAAGCCTCAACGCTCGTCGTATGGACGACTACCACCAATACAACTTTGCCGTCCAAGCCGACCTCGGCAGGTTCTTCCCCGCCGGCGCCAAGCTCCGCGCTCCCATTTACTACTCTATTTCAACCGAGCGCACAACCCCGCGTTACAATCCTCTCGACCAAGACGTACTCCTCGACGATGCCCTCGACAATTGTGCCACCGACCACGAGCGCGACTCTATCAACGCTTATGCCGTTGAGCGCACAACCGTCCAAAACTTCTCCATCTCGGGTCTCAAATTCGACGTCAAGAGCAAAAATCCCATGCCCTGGGACCCTGCCAACTTCACCCTCAACTTCTCATTCAATAAGCAACGCAAGAGCGACCCCACCACCGAGTATGAAAACACCGACGACTATCGCGGTTCTTTCCAATACTCCTACTCGCCTTTCATCCGCGGCATCAAGCCCTTCGGCTGGATTAAATCCAAAAACAAGAACCTCAAATTCTTCAAGGAATGGGAGATTCAGTGGCTCCCCAACAACATCTCATTCCTGAGCAGCATGTCGCGCTACTACTACGAGCAACAGACTCGCTCCGAGACCGATGTTATGTTCCAAATGCCCGTGTCAGTGAGCAAAAACTTCCTGTGGGATAGGCAATTGTCCTTATCATGGAACATCATCAAGAGCCTGCAACTCACCTTCAACTCTAACACCTCGGCGCGTATCGACGAGACACCCGGCGCCGTGAACAAGAAACTGTTCCCCGACAAATACGAGCAGTGGAAGGATACTGTATGGCAGAGCATCATGTCCCTCGGTACCCCCTGGAGTTACAATCAAACGTTCTCGGCTCAGTATAAGGCACCGTTCTCCAAGATTCCCGTCCTCGACTTCCTCACCGGCTCAGCTTCCTACAACGCCACTTACCGCTGGGACCGTGGCGCCACCATCGACGACCAAAAACTCGGCAACACTATCGCCAACCAAGCCACTTGGAACTTCGACGGGCGCATAAACTTCGAGTCGTTCTACAACAAAATCCCTCTGTTAAAAGAAATTAACAAGCGTTTTACCAATACCCGGCGCAACACGCCCACGACTCCGACTAAGCCTAAGAAACCCAAAAAGTTTGAACGCTCATACAAACTCCCTGCCGACTCGGCTCAACTCATCATCAAGCACAACCTCAATGTTGACAAGGTCAAGGTGACCGCCACCAAGAATGGCGAACCCTTCGCCGTGCAGACTCGACAAATTGACCGCAACTCCATTGAGGTCCTCACCCACGGCTCCGAGACCGTCAAATTCATCATTACCGAGGTCCCCAAGGAGGAGCAAAAGAGTTTCTGGAAGGACTTCGGACAATACGCCCTCCGCTTCGTCATGTCGCCGCGTAGCATCTCGGTGAAATACCGCACATCTCGCTCTATGTCCATACCGCTGTTCCAACCCGAAATCGGTGACATCTTCGGGCAATCTCGCGCATATGGTCCTATGGCGCCCGGCTTGGACTTCGCCTTTGGCTTCGCCGGCGACGACTACCTCGACCGTGCCCTCCGCAACGGATGGCTCATCACCGACGACGGGCAAACTTCCTCGGCTGTCATCTCCAATACCAAGGAACTCAGCATCGACGCCTCTTTCGAGCTCTTCAAGGGCTTCAAGGTGCAACTCACCATGAACCGCACCGACAATCGCACTCGCCAGATACAGTTTATGTACGACGATATGCCCACCACATACAGCGGCACATTCACCATGACCGGCTGCGCCATTGCCACCGCCCTCCGAGGCTCAAGCGCCAACGACGGCTACAACTCCGATGCCTTCAACACATTTATTAATAATATCGACATCATCCGCTCGCGCGTCGAGGGTCAATACATCGGCAGCAACTATCCCGATGCCGGATTTATCCATGGCATGCCCCTCGCCGGCTCACAATTCAATCCCGAAAACGGCACCGTCAGCGAGACATCTTCCGACGTCCTTATCCCCGCATTCGTCGCAGCATACACCGGCAAGAACCCCAACAAACAATGGCTCTCGCCATTCCCCTCATTCGCCTCAGTCCTCCCCAACTGGCGCATTACCTACGACGGGCTCATCAACATCGGCAACCTCCGCAGCAAATTCAAGACCATCACCCTCTCACACGCCTACCAGTGCACCTACTCGGTCGGCAGTTACTCATCATACCTCAACTGGGTATGCCTCGCCGGCGACCTCGGTTATACCCTCGATGAACTCTCGGGTAACCCCATCCCCTCGTCGCCCTACAACATCTCGTCGGTCGCCATTACCGAGAAATTTGCTCCCCTCATCGGTGTCAACGTCACACTCAACAACGAGATGCAATTCGGAGTCGAATACCGCGACGCTCGCACCCTCACCCTCAACTCGGCTGCAGCACAAGTCGTCGAGGCTACCCAGCGCGGCTTCAAGTTCAGCGCCGGCTACAAGATCGTCGGCTTCAACACCGTCCTCAAAATGCGCGGCTCACAGCAAGGCATCTCCAACGACCTCACCATCAATGCCGAACTCGGCATCAACAACAACCAAGCACTCATCCGTCGCATCGAAAACAACTACACCCAAGCCACATCAGGCACCAAAACATTCACCATCAACTTCTCCGCCTCCTACATCCTCAGCAAGCGCGTTACCCTCTCCGCCTACTTCGACCACCAAGTCAACAC
>JBJEDD010000004.1:0-4534 GCA_051871715.1 Muribaculaceae bacterium
TGATATGCTAATTTTTAAGATAAATAAATGATGAAGTTTTGGGTTTTAATGACGAACAGTCAAGAATTTTGCGTAAATTTGCAACAGAAAACATAAAAAAACTTCTATGAGGAACATAATGGCAATAGGCGCTGTAGTCGTGAGTGTAATGGCGGCATCGGCGCAGACACCTGCAGATAGTGTTGCGTGTGATTCAGTTAAGGGTTTCGGCTTTGTCGATCAAGTGGTGGTGCCGTGTACACCGGTTAAGGACCAGAATAAGTCGGGTACATGCTGGTGCTTCACGGGCGTTTCGTTCTTGGAGCACGAGATACTGAGGCAGACAGGCGACACGCTCGACCTGTCGGAGATGTTTGTGGTGCGACACTGCTATCAAGATAAAGCCGACCGCTATGTGCGCATGTATGGCGAGACCAACTTTGCCCCCGGTGGGTCGGCACTTGATGTGATGTATGTGCTCACGCGTTATGGCTTGGTGCCCGAGGAGGCTTATCCGGGTATAGAGTATGGCGAGGCAAAGCATGTGCATGGCGAGATGGACGGCATACTGCGTCACTTGGTTGATGTGGTGGTGAGCAAACCTGCCAAGAAAGTGTTCCCGGTGTGGCGCAAGGCATTCGATGGCGTGTTGGATGCTTATCTCGGAGTGCCGCCGACCGAATTTGTGTATAAAGGCAAGACTTACACGCCGCAGTCGTTTGCAGCCTCGTTGGGTATCAAAGCCGACGACTATGTGGCGGTGACATCATATACACATCATCCGTTCTATGAGCCATTTGTGCTCGAAATAGCCGATAATTGGCTGTGGGAGAGGTATATGAATGTGCCGATGGAGCAAATGGAGGCAATCGTAGACAATGCCCTCGCCAACGGCTACTCGGTGGCTTGGGCGGCAGATGTGAGCGAGCCGGGCTTCAAGTGGAATCAAGGCTATGCATTGATGCCTGCCGAGGTGAACCAAGCAAGCCTCGAAGGTACCGAGTTGGCTCGATGGGTGAAACTCAGCGACAAAGATCGCGATGAGGAGCGCTACAACTTTGATGGTCCCGTTGATGAGATTGTCATTACTCAAGAAGTGCGCCAACAGATGTTTGACTCGCAAGAAACCACCGACGACCACGCAATGATGATTGTCGGCATTGCAGTTGACCGCCTCGGTAATAAATATTATAAGGTGAAAAATTCGTGGGATACCAACAATGAGTATGGAGGCTACTTCTATGCTTCGCGTGCATACTTCCTGTCGAAGACCCTCAATGTATACGTTAACAAGAAGGCGGTACCGCAAGATATAGCACGCCAAATGGGCTTAATGCAAAGAAAATGAAGCGAATAGGTATCCTGTCGGATACGCACTCGTGCTGGGATGACCGCTTTGTGACGCATTTCAGGGGTTGCGACGAGATATGGCATGCGGGCGATATTGGATGTGCTGATGTGATTGACCGCTTGGCAACTATTGCGCCGGTGCGTGCAGTGCGTGGAAATATTGACCACGGACCCTATATCATGCGCTGCCCCGAGGTGCTGGAGTTTTCGGTAGAAGGTGTCAAGGTGTGGATGACTCACATCGGCGGCTATCCCGGGCACTATGCCCCCGGGGTGCGCCGCATGCTTATAGAGGCAAAGCCGCGCATAATGATTGCCGGACATAGTCATATCCTGAAGGTGATGTATGACAAGGAATTAAATTTGCTTCATGTCAATCCCGGGGCAGCAGGCTATCAAGGATGGCAGAAACAGCGTACCATGCTGCGTCTCACCATTGATGGCGACGAAGTCACCGACCTGGAAGTCATAGAATTGGGAAAAATGAGGATGATACAATGAAAAAGACAGGACTAATTGTTATGGCGGTAATAGCCATTGTTATAAGCGCTTGCAAGACAACCGAGGCAAATTATCGCCAAGCATATGAGCGAGCAATGGCGGCTCGCGACTCGGTGGAGACATATGGCGAAGCGGCACACCGCATGGATATGCGTGTGGTGGTTATTGGTAACGACTCGGTGAATGTCAAGAGCGAACGCGTGCGCCCGACCGATGATGGTGGCGCACCGAGTAATATCCTCGCCTATAATGTGGTAGTGGGGCAATTCAAGCAACGCTTTAACGCCATGTCGCTGCGCACGCGTTTGGTCGATGCCGGATATGCCGATGCCTTCGTAGTGGAAACTGCCGAGCCCTATTACTATATCATACTATCGACACACAGTGATGTAGCAGCCGCTGCGCGTGCTTTGCGAGCCATTCCAACCGGATTTCCGGTGGCTATGCGCTCGCCGTTGCCGTTTATTCTGCAAACGTCGCGGTGATTTTCTCCACGGCAGGTATTCGCTTTACATCATATAATCCAATGAGATCGTGAGCGCTGCAGGGCATACCATCCGGGTTGATGCCCATCAATCGGCTGAGATGTCCGAGAAGTTCTTGGGCTGTGAAGCGTTGCCGCAGAGCCTCCATCGACATGGCGCTGTCGCGCTTGGAGAGGCGTTGCCCTGCTGTGTTGCAGAGTAGGGGAAGGTGGGTGTAGCTCACAGGCTTCATTCCCAATAAATTGCGTAGGTAATTCTGTTGTCCGACTGATAGCAACAGGTCGTTGCCGCGCATCACCTCGTTGACCCCCATAGCATCGTCATCGACCACGACGGCGAGTTGGTAAGCCCAAGCGCCATCGGCGCGTCGTAGGATGAAATCGCCACACTCGTGGGCGAGGTTGACTTGCTGCGGACCATAAAGTCCATCAACGAAGTGTATATCTTGGTCGGGGACGTAAATGCGCTCGGCGGCAGGGCTTGTCGGTGCGTGCCATGGCTGAGGTAGATGAGTCGGGCGACATGTGCCCGCATATACCACGCGCCCGTCGCTGCGGTGAGGCGCTTGTGTAGCCATGATATCGGCGCGTGTGCATCGGCATGGATACACCAATCCGGTGTCGTGCAAGCGCTCCAAGGCGCTGAGGTAGATGTCGTGGCGGCGACTTTGGGAGTATGGACCATGGGCGCCTCGGTCTTCGAGCCCACCCTCATCAAAGTCAAGTCCGAGCCATTGCAAGTCGTCCTCGATGAGTTGAGCCCATTGACGGCGCGAGCGTTGCGGGTCGAGGTCCTCGATGCGCAGTATCCATCGCCCGCCACGAGACCGCACAGAGAGCCACGACGCCAATGCGGTGAAAACATTGCCGGCGTGCATGCGCCCCGTGGGTGATGGCGCAAATCGTCCGATGACTGTGTTGCTGTCCATTTCGCCGACAAAGTTACAAATAAAAAATGTGTGAAAAAAGATGTGCAAATTTGATACATGACAAATTAGTTGTAACTTTGCAATAATTACAAACGACAATTATCATGGTAGAAAACTCGGCACTATTAGACAATTCAGAATTTAAAAGATGGGTAAAGGGGCTGAAACAAAATATTCGTTCAGCCCAATTAAAAGCTGCCCTAAAAGTGAATTCGGAATTGCTCCACTTGTATTGGACAATGGGATCAGAGATTTGTGTAAAGCAGAGGTTATCTCATTGGGGCGATGGTTGGCTCAATGCATTAAGCAAGGAATTGATGCGAGAATTTCCTGATATGAAAGGATTCTCATATAGAAATCTTCGATATATTAGGCAGTGGTATGAGTTTTATAATCAGAGGATTTTAATTTGGCAACAGCCTGTTGCCAAATTATCGGATAATACCTCGCAACAGGTAGTCTCACAATGTAGCGAAGATGTTTTCTTTTCTGTCCCATGGGGACACCACTTATACATAATGTCTAAGTGTCCTGATGTTGATAAGGCTGTTTTTTATATTAATAAGACGGTTGAAAATGGCTGGAGTAGAGCTGTTTTGCTAAACTATCTTGATACCAATCTCTATGAACGTCAAGGTAAATCAATAAATAATTTCAAACGGTTATTATCAGATCCACAAAGTGATTTGGCTCAACAAACGCTGAAGGATCCATATAATTTTGACTTCTTGACTCTTGACTCAGGGTATCGCGAGTGTGAACTCGAGAAGGCCCTCACCAAGAATATTACTCAGTTCCTATTGGAATTAGGGACCGGATTTGCCTTCGTTGGAAGTCAAGTCCCCTTAAATGTAGGGGAAGAAACGATATATCCTGACTTATTGTTCTATCATATAGAGCTTCGTTGTTATGTTGTTGTTGAGCTTAAAGTAACTAAGTTTAAAGGGGAACATTTGGGGCAATTGGGTGTCTATGTGAGCGCTGTTAATCATTTAAAGAAAAAGCCATCTGATAATCCTACAGTCGGACTACTTATTTGTAAGACCAAGGATAATGTGATGGCACAATATGCGCTTGAATCTACCAGTCAACCTATTGGTATTTCCGAGTACAAATTGTCACAATTTATGACTAAAAATATGCAGAGTCAACTTCCGTCCATTAAAGAAATCGAGAGTGTGTTAACGGATACTATGGAAGAATGAAGCTAAGATGATACAAATAAAAAATGTGTGAAAAAAAGATGTGCAAATGTTTGGTTGTGAACAAAATAATTGCTAACTTTGCACCG
>JBJEDD010000005.1:0-4511 GCA_051871715.1 Muribaculaceae bacterium
GTTGTACCCTTACGGGTACCCAGGGTTCGAATCCCTGTCTTTCCGCACATTGAAGGTCACGAGCAACCAACGCTTGTGACCTTATTTTATTATCAAGATATGAGTAAATACGAGGAAATATTGGATGCATTTGTGACCCTGGCAGACGAGAGCCAGGCACAGATATTGAGCCGATTTTTCAAGACCGCCAAGGGCGAGTATGGCGAAGGCGATAAGTTCCTTGGTATCAAGGTTCCTGTTACCCGAAAGATCGCCAAGGCATATAAAAAAGGCATCGACTTTGATACCATCAAACAATTGATATACAACGAGTATCACGAGGTGCGACTGTGCGGTTTCTTACTCCTGGTAGAAATGATGAAGAAGCAAAACCCGGAGGTCGTGGACTTCTATCTAAAGCATGCACGTCAAGCCAACAATTGGGACCTTGTGGACCTGTCTTGTAGCCAAATCCTCGGGACATGGCTATTGACACAAAAAGACCGCAGCATCCTGGATTGGCTTGCCGAGTCGACCAATTTGTGGGAGCAACGCATCGCAATTGTGTCGACATTGGCACTGATTCGTGTCGGTGAATTTGAGGATACACAGCGCATCGCCTCCAAGTTGCTATCACACCCACACGACTTGATACATAAAGCCATCGGCTGGATGCTTCGCGAAGTCGGCAAGAGAGATATATCAGTGTTGCGAGAATATTTGGCACAAAATTACGCTCAACTGCACCGCACGACGTTGCGATATGCAATTGAGCGTATGGAAGAGACGGAGCGTCGCGAGTGGCTTACTCGGGGACGCTAACCAATACGTCTGAAACTATCTTGCGAGCCTCGGCGTCGTAGTCAACCACGAGCACATTGCCCTCGGAGAGTTTATTGTAGAGGATAAGTTCGGCTAACTCGTCCTCGAGGTATTTCTGGATAGCGCGCTTGAGAGGACGTGCTCCATATTGCGGGTCATAGCCTGTATCTGCGATGAAGTCACGAGCCTTATCGGTAATCATCAGGTCGTAACCCATTTCCTTGAGGCGCTTGCGGAAGCCCACGAGTTCGAGGTCAATAATTTTGAAAATCGCCTCGCGTGAGAGCGATTCAAACATCACGATATCATCGACACGATTGAGAAACTCGGGCGAAAATGCCTTATCGAGCGCTTTGCGAATAACAGCATTGCGAGCCTCCTCGCCTGTATTATTAGTGGTGGAGAAGCCGACACCGGTGCCGAAATCCTTAAGTTGTCGCGTGCCGATGTTGGAGGTCATTATAATAATAGTGTTCTTGAAATCGACGCGACGCCCCATCGAGTCGGTAAGACGACCTTCGTCAAGGACCTGCAACAAGAGATTGAATACATCGGGGTGAGCCTTCTCAATCTCATCGAGGAGGACTACCGAATAAGGATGGCGACGGACTGCCTC
The DNA here is from genome assembly GCA_051871715.1 of Muribaculaceae bacterium. Taxonomy (GTDB): domain Bacteria; phylum Bacteroidota; class Bacteroidia; order Bacteroidales; family Muribaculaceae; genus CAG-873. Next base: position 1,418 of record JBJEDD010000005.1, read on the forward strand.
GGTGAGTTGACCGCCCTCATCATAGCCCACATAACCGGGAGGAGCACCGACAAGTCGCGACACGGTAAATTTCTCCATATACTCGCTCATATCAATGCGGATAAGAGTATCGGCAGAGTCAAAGAGGAACTCAGCCAACTTCTTGGCAAGGTGGGTCTTGCCGACGCCTGTAGGACCAAGGAACATGAAAGTACCGATAGGCTTGCCGGGGTCCTTGAGACCGATGCGGTTGCGACGTATAGCCTTTGAAATCTTGACAATAGCATCATCCTGTCCAATGACAGCCGCCTGGAGCGTGCTCTCCATTTCCTTGAGACGCAAACCCTCGGCTTGAGCAACACGCTGCACGGGGACACCGGTCATCATTGCCACGACTTCTGCCACTTTGTCCTCATCAACGATTACCCTATTCTCCTCAAGAGTATCGTCCCAATGTTGGCGAGCGGCTTCCAACTGTTCGGTCAAAGATTGAACTTCATCGCGACGACGAGCAGCCTCTTGGAAATCGGCTCGTTGTGCGGCTTCAAGTTTAAGGCGATTAACTTCTTCAATCTTAGATTCCAGGGTCTCAATTTCCTTGGGGACAGCCAGGTTGATAACGTGAGCGCGAGCGCCGGCTTCATCGAGTGCATCAATGGCCTTATCGGGGAAGTTACGGTCGCTGACATAGCGCTCTGTCAAGTGGACACAAGCATAAATTGCGTCGTCAGTATAAGTTACATTGTGGTGCTCCTCATACTTCGATTTGATGTTATTGAGAATTGTTATTGTCTCCTCGGCAGTTGTGGGTTCAACCATCACTTTTTGGAAACGACGCTCGAGTGCGCCATCCTTCTCAATATTCACGCGATACTCATCAAGCGTAGTAGCGCCGATGCACTGCACCTCGCCACGGGCAAGCGCAGGTTTGAGGAGGTTGGCGGCATCCATCTGACCTTGCTGATTACCGGCACCGACGATGGTGTGGATTTCGTCAATAAACAAGATGATATCGCGATTTTTAGCTAACTCGTTAAGCACGCCCTTTATACGTTCCTCAAATTCGCCACGGAACTTGGTGCCGGCGACCAACGAAGCCATATCAAGGGCAATAACACGTTTATTGAAAAGCACGCGAGGCACGGAGCGATTGACGATGCGAATGGCAAGCCCCTCAACGATAGCCGATTTACCGACACCCGGCTCACCGATGAGCACGGGATTATTCTTCTTGCGACGGCTAAGAATTTGAGCGAGGCGCTCAATTTCGGTTTCACGTCCTACCACCGGGTCGAGGGAGCCTTGTGAGGCAGCCTTGGTCATATCGTGACCAAATTTATCGAGCAGAGGAGTATCGGTTGACGAACTATCGCGTTTGCCGGATTTCCGGGATTTTTTTTCAGTCTTCTCAAAGGAGTCCTCTTGATTGTCATCAGGCATCTCGTTATCGTCATTATTGATTTCGAAACCGCTTGAGACATTAGGACACTCCTCATTCATATATTTAAAGATATTGGAGTAACTAATACCGATTTTAAAGAATGGCTTAAACAAGGGAAGAGATTGAACTTCGTAATTATGAAAAATAGCCAACAAAATATGTATAGGCTCAACGACATCGCTCTTGAGCATACGCGCCTCGAGGACCGAGAGCTTGGTGATGCGTGCACTGAGGTCATTCATCATAGGCTCATCGGCTTGTCCTTGGTATGATAAATTGTACAGACTATCATCTAATTGTTCGAGCAATTCATCAACCTGAGAAGCGGAATATAAAGAATTGAGAACGGCAACGGGAAGAGCGTCTTTATCAGAGAGCACCGCAAGAAGCAAGTGCTCGGGGCGGATCGTAGAATCGTTGTGCTTGCTTGCAATACTGCGAGCAAGGTCCAGAGAATGTCTGAAGTCGTCGGAAAATCGGGCGTTCATAAGGGTTGACATTAAGACTATTTACTATGGATATAGCAAAAGTCGTGCCAATAGGTCAATTACTTCTTGATACCACCCTTGACACCGCCACCCATGGCGAAAATATTCTGCGAGAAACTGGTAGTTTTACCCTGCTCGTCGCGACGACGTTTGAGGGCAAGTTTCACCAATTTATCCATCAAATTCTCAAAGGATAAGCCGGCAGCCTCCCACAAATAATAACTCAAGGAGCCGGGGATAGTGTTAATTTCGTTAACATATACCTTACCTGTGGCATCGTCAATGATAAGGTCAACACGACTGACACCATGGCATGAAAGGACCCGGAAAGTCTCACCGGCGAGGTGACGACACTCGGCAGCTTGGTCATCGGGCAACTCGGCAGGAATACGCTTTTGAGCGGCATGCATGCCACCGCCCATATATTTGTCGCCATAACTGAGAATTTCTTCAGCCTTTATAGGCTCCTCGAGCACCGAGGTCTCATATTCGTCAACATCACCGAGTACCGAACAGTTGATTTCGCGCAGAGCTGTAACCATATGCTCCACGACGAGGCGACGCGAGAAACGGGCCGCATCGTCAAGGCGCTCAATCAGTTGCTCGCGGTCGTGAGCGGCACCGATGCCGATGCTCGAGCCGAGGTTGGCAGGTTTGACAATCACGGGATAGCCAAGTTCCTTCTCGACTTTGGCAATCATCTCGTCGCGACGAGTAGTCCAGTCTCTGTCGGTCATCCACACATAATCAACGACTGGGATACCATCGGCACGGAGAATCATCTTCATTGTTATTTTATCCATACCGTTTGCCGAAGCAAGGGTATTGCAACCGGCATATGGCAAGCCGATAGTCTCGAGTACACCCTCAAAGCGACCATCCTCAACATTGGTACCATGGAGTACCGGTACTGCCACATCGAGCGTAGCAATAACATCCTTGCCAAACATTGATTTCTTGACCGCATAGAGGTTGAAATCGCCGTAAACGGGACGCATATACACTTCAGTACATTTCTTGAGCAGTTCCTCGGGCTTGCGATAGTTGCTCAAGGTGAGCAACTCACGACCGGTATACCAACGGCCATCCTTGGGAATGTATATGGGGACAATTTCATATTTGTCGGGATTAAAAGCGGCAATAGCTTGGTTGGCAGAAATAACCGAAATCTCATGCTCGGTCGAAC
>JBJEDD010000006.1:0-17584 GCA_051871715.1 Muribaculaceae bacterium
GGAGTATCGATACCCTCGAGGAAGCGGCGGCAGCGATGCGCGAGCGCGCCGATATGGCTCTGAAACTCAAGCCTATGCTCACCGAGCGCCTTGCCGAGCAAGACCTACTCAAGTTATACACCGATATCGAGGCGCCCCTCACAGCGGTGCTTGCCGATATGGAGTGGCAAGGTATGCGCATTGACACAGCAGCACTTTCCACTCTGTCGCGCCGACTGTCGGCACGCGTCAATGAACTCGAGCAGGAGGTGTACGCTCTTGCCGGCACCGAGTTCAACATCTCCTCGCCTATGCAGGTGGGACAAATCCTCTTTGACCGACTGCAGATACCCACGACTGCCAAGAAGACCAAGCGCGGGTTCTGGTCTACAACCGAGGAGGTCCTCGAGAAATTGGCTCACAAATATCCCATAGTGGGTAAAATCCTTGAAATACGCGGCTTGCGCAAACTCCTCGCTACATATATCGAGGCACTGCCCACCCTGATCAATCCGGCGACCGGCAAGATACACACCACCCTCAATCAGGTAGCCACAGCCACCGGGCGCATCTCGTCGGTTAATCCAAATCTCCAAAATATCCCCGTGCGCACCGATGACGGGCGCGAAATACGCCGAGCTTTCATCGCCGACGATGGTGACATCCTCTTGTCGGCTGATTATTCGCAGATTGAGTTGCGCCTGATGGCGGATATCAGCGGTGACCCCGAGATGATAGCGGCATTCAATGCCGGCGAAGATATTCACCGCGCCACTGCCGCCAAGATTTATCACAAACCTATCGAGGAGGTGACCGACACGGAGCGCCGACATGCCAAGACCGCCAATTTCGGCATCATATACGGCATATCGGCATTCGGGTTGTCGGAGCGCCTTGCTATCCCACGTCTCCAGGCTAAGAGTTTGATTGAGAATTACTTAAAAACCTATGCCGGCGTTAAGAAATATATGGATGATATAGTGGTGAAGGCACGCGAACAGGGTTATGTGAGCACTATTCACGGGCGCAAGCGCTTTTTGCCCGACATCAGCTCGCGCAATGCCGCCCTACGCGGCTACGCCGAGCGCAATGCCATCAATGCGCCGTTGCAAGGCTCAGCCGCCGACATTATCAAGATAGCAATGATTGCCATCCATCGTCGCATCGGTCAGATGGGCTTGCATTCGCGCATGATTATGCAGGTGCACGACGAATTGGTATTCAATGTTGTGCCCGATGAGTTGGATGCTCTCACGGCTATGGTCACTGAGGAGATGCGCAACGCCTACCATGGGCGCGTCACATTGGAAGTGAGCGCCGGCACAGGTCACAACTGGCTCGACGCTCACTAAAAATAGGTTTACAGGACGACCTTGGTTGCCGATGCGCCTTGGCGGCGGATGTAAATATTACCGCTGACAGGGTTGGCGACCTCTATACCTTGGAGATTGTAATATGAGACCGTGGTATCGTCAACATCATTTGCAATACTCTCGATACCCTCGAGTTCCGAGCCCAACTTGAGGCGCAAAGCCGTGATATCGGCTTGTGTGAGGGTGCCATTGTTGATAAAGTAGTTGCAAATGGCTTCGCTGAGGTTGGCGACTGAGTTGATATCCTCAACCCCCAACATATGTTGCAAGGAATACTGCAGCAAGTGATAGTCGCGGAACTCAAGTATGCCCATGCGATTGGACTTCTGATAGTCGGTGGCTATCTCGTCCCAAGTGGCTCCGCAGATGGCAGCAAATACGGCACAAAATACACCGGTGCGGTCGGTGCCGAGGCGACAGTGGATGCTGAATGGAGCCGGAGTATCCTCATTGATGATAAAATCAGTGATTTCGCGTATCCATTGAGTGAAAATATCGTTGTGACTGCGGTAATACACGGCATTGTACGAGGGAACTGTGCCGTTGACGGTGCCCACGTATAGCACATGCCCGGCGTTGATGATGTCTCGATAGTAGGCGGGAATGCTCTCGGTGTATTTTGAGCCGTTGATGGTATAGGATGTGAGCGAGCCGGTATCATCGCCCGAGAGGCATATGTCGGCGGCTATGCCCGTGGAGGCTGATAACTCGGCTACATATTGTACACGCACCGGCTCGGTGGGATTGTTGTCTCGCGAGTATTTGAAGGGATGATAGCAGCGATACAGAGCCGTGGTGCCCGGCACAAGTCGGAAATTGGAGATTTCTTCCTGACCTTCAACAGTGGTGAGGTCGAAATCGCTGACCGACTTGACGACATTGGCGGTGCGACTATTCTCCTTGATAGTCTCGAAGTCGTCGCTGTTGAAGACAACGATATTGTTTTTGTCGCTGTTGAGAAATACATAGCCCTCTGGTATGAATGATTTGCCGCTACCGCTCTGCCACCCTGAGCCGTTGGTGACAAATTTGAACTCCGGCTGACCGCTATTGCCGGGTATTTTGACTGCCGAATATGGGGCTGTTACATACCAGAATGAACCCGACGAGTCGTAGGTCATTTTGAAATCGGAGGAACTGCTCCACGAGGTGAAGGAGCCGCGCACCTCTACAGACGACACATTGGAGACTTTCCACAGGTTGTTGTCAAAGATGAATGTGACGGTTTTGTCGGTTTCATTGTCAATGAAGCATTTGGCGCGGTCGGCATCAGTCGGTGACACAGCAGCCGAGAGGCTCAACGCTGCCATCAAGGCGATAGCGCAGGTAAAAATTTTCATGGTCATTTAAAGTTAAAACAGTAAGTATAATCTCTTTAATTTGGGGTATATTTAATAATTTCCACGGCAAAGGTAACAATTTTCAGCCCAAGATGAAACAAAAATTTAACAAAAATGCGACAAAAAAAATATGTTTCTCTATGACGAAAAGTTGGTCATTTGACCGGTTTTCCGTCATAGGATTTGCAAAGTTGCTGATTATTAGCTATATTTGCACGACGAAAAACTGGTCATTTGACCGGTTTTCCGTCATAGAAAAATTTGAGACATGAAAATACAACGCAATTTCTACCTTAATCAGCTCATTTCAGGCAAGTGGAACGGGTTAATCAAAATCATCACCGGCATCAGGCGATGTGGTAAATCATATCTACTATTCAATCTTTTTGAGGAGCATCTCCTTGAGAGTGGGGTTAATAGTGAGCAAATCATCAAAATCCCATTTGACGACTGGGATTATCGTCACCTATGTGACCCTGATACTCTGATGAACTTCCTTAAGGAGCGTATTGATAGTAGCAAACAATATTATTTGTTGTTTGATGAAGTTCAATTGTTGCAAAATTTTGAAGCCGTCCTTAATGGGTTGCTTAGAAAATCTAATCTCGATATATATGTAACCGGTAGCAACTCGAGATTTCTCTCAACGGATATTATCACAGAGTTCCGCGGACGTGGAGATCAAATCCACGTTTATCCGCTTTCTTTCGCTGAGTATATGTCGGTCGATTCAAGGCACCCTATTGAGGCTTGGAACGATTACTATACCTATGGTGGCTTGCCTCATGTATTGTCTTTAGATGGAGATCACAAAAAAGCCGACTATTTAAAAAATTTGTATTTCGCAGTATATTCCGCAGATATACTTGATCGACATAAGATTAAAAACCAAGAAGAATTCAATGAATTGGTTCAAATCATTGCATCGTCAATCGGGTCACCATGCAATCCAACTAAATTGTCAAAGACATTCAAATCTACAAAGAATGTAACACTTACCGATAAGGCTATTTCAAGGTATCTATCGTACCTTCAAGACGCGTTTATTATAGAGAGAGCCATTAGATATGATATTAAAGGTAAGAAGTATATCAACACTCTCAGTAAATACTATTTCACCGATATTGGTTTAAGAAATGCTCTCTTGGATTTCAGACAGCAAGAGGAAACCCACATTATGGAGAATATTATTTACAATGAGCTCAAACTACGTGGATTCTCGGTGGATGTAGGCTTGGTCGAGACTCGTATTACTGACGATAGTGGCAAAAGGATACGCAAGCAATACGAAATAGACTTCGTAGCTAATCAAGGTAGCCGTAGATATTATATCCAATCAGCCTTCGCAATGCCAACTGACGCCAAAGAGCGCCAAGAGTCAGCCTCATTGCTTAATGTAGATGACTCTTTCAAGAAAATTATCATAACTAAAGACTACATTAAGCCGAAGCGTAATGATGAAGGAATTGTCACAATCGGATTGATTGATTTCTTGCTAAAACCGGAATTACTGGATTGGTAGGGATTATCGGGGGAGGTAGGAGGCGAAGGCGTAAGTGACGCCGGTGTTGGGGTCGGTCTCGACGGGGGTGGAAGCGGCGAGTTGCCAACGCTCGGGGTCGATGGTCGGGAAGAAAGTGTCGGCATCGGGACACGCGGCATCAATGTGGGTTATCTCGAGAGCATCGGCTCGGTCAATGGTTGCGGCATAGATGGAGCCTCCACCGATGATGAATGCCTGCGGCGCATCAGCCACCAATGCGAGGGCTGCATCGATTGACGACACAGTCTCGATATCGGGCGCGGTGAATGTGGCATCGCGCGTGATGACTATGTTGCGTCGCCCGGGCAGAGCCCCTTTGGGGAGCGACTGAAAGGTCTTGCGCCCCATAATGACGGGCGAGCCCATTGTCAGTTCCTTGAAGTGGCGCAAGTCGGCACGCAAGTGAAATGCCAAGTCGCCGGCACGCCCGATGGCACCATGCTCGGCTACGGCTGCTATGAGAATGAGTTTCATATTGATACTACGGCTGCTATGTGAGGGTGTGGGTCATACCCTTCGAGGGTAAAGTCCTCGTAAACAAAGTCTTCGATATTCTTGACCTCGGGATTGAGTCGCATAATGGGGAGCGGACGCGGCTCGCGAGTGAGTTGCAGACGGGCTTGGTCCAAGTGATTGAGGTACAGATGAGCATCGCCGAGAGTGTGGATAAATTCGCCGGGTTGCAAGCCACACACCTGCGCCACCATCATAGTGAGGAGGGCGTAGGATGCGATATTGAAAGGCACGCCGAGGAAGCAGTCGGCGCTACGCTGGTAGAGTTGCAGGCTAAGGCGCCCGTCGGCGACATAGAATTGGAACAGGCAGTGGCAAGGCGCGAGAGCCATGTCGGGGAGGTCGGCAACGTTCCATGCGCTGACGATGATACGGCGCGAGTCGGGATTATGGCGTATATCGTTGATAGCCGCGGCGAGTTGGTCGATGACTCCACCGCGAGGGTCGCGCCACGAGCGCCACTGAGCGCCGTAGACCGGTCCGAGGTCGCCGTTCTCGTCAGCCCACTCGTTCCAGATGCGTACACCATTCTGTTGCAGGTATTTAACATTGGTATCGCCTTTGATAAACCATAATAATTCGTGGATAATTGAACGCAAGTGGAGTTTTTTGGTAGTAACCAAGGGGAACCCGTCGGCAAGGTTGAAGCGCATTTGGTATCCGAAGGTCGAGATGGTGCCGGTGCCGGTGCGGTCGCTCTTGCGAGTGCCGTGGTCGAGGATATGTTGCAGCAAATCAAGATATTGTTTCATTTTTCGGGCGATTGAAGGGTTGCAAGCACTTGGTTGAGTTCAGCCTCGGTGGTGGTGAGCCGTTCGCGGCAGAAATTGAGCAGTTGGACGGCACGGCGAGTTGAAGCCGTGAGGGTGTCGACGTCGCAGGACTCCGAGCGGAGGTTTTTGAGGATTGCCTCAAGTTCGGCAATTGCTTGTTTGTATGATTGCTGTTCCATATCTATTTGATTTTCATTTGTTTACAGTAGAGATAATAACGCCGTTGGCGAGAGTTGTGGTGATAGTATCACCGGGGACTACTTGGACGGCATCGGTGAGTGGTCGGTCGTTGACGCGAGTGATTGAGAAGCCACGTCGAAGGGTAGCCTCCGGGGATAGAGAGTCGAGGAGCGTGGCGAGGGCTGCAATGCGGTCGGTGTGTCGGCGCAACATGGCGGTGGTAGAAGTGGTCATCAGTGCCTCTACTTGGGGACCGACAGCCGTGCGTGCGCGGTCGATGACGGCTCGCGCAAGTAGCGGGAGTTGCCCGGCACAGGTGTCTAAGTATCTGTGGGCATTGGCAGTAGCCACGCGAGCGGCGGTGAGGATGTCAGTGCCGAGGCGTTGCACCGTAGCGAGAGCATTGACTCCGCAATTTATGAGCCACTCGGCAGCAGCGGTAGGTGTCTTGACGCGCATATTGGCTACATAGTCGAGCAGGGTGATATCGCGCTCGTGCCCGATGCCGATGATGACCGGCAGGGGAAACATAGCGATGGTGGCGGCGAGGTCATAATCGTCAAATGCCGCCAAGTCGCCGGTGGCACCGCCGCCTCGAATGAGCACTACGCAGTCGTAGGCGTCAGCCATAGAGGTGATGGTGCGGAGGGCATTGATGATGGTGGGCGCAGCCTTGTCGCCTTGCATCACTGCCGGGAAAAGGCGCACATTGAAGCGCAAGCGGTAGGGATTGTGGAGGAGTTGGTCGATGAAGTCGCCATAACCGGCAGCACCGGCAGCCGAGATGACGGCAATGCGTTGAGGCACGACGGGGCGAGCCAATTCGCGGTTGTTATTGATGATACCGGCAGCGGTGAGGCGCTGTATCATCTCGGCACGGCGACGTAGCAACTCACCCATAGTGTACTCGGGGTTGATATCGGTGATAGTCGCTGATATGCCGTATAGGGGGTGGAATGATACACTCACCAGCACCATCACCTTGATGTCGGACTTGAGAGCGAAGTTGTTGCCGCGCAGTTTTTCGCTGATACGAGCATAGTCGCGCGCCCATATCGTGGCTCGAATACGCGCCAAGGCATTGCCGGTATTGGGGTCCTTGTCGATCAGTTCCATATAGCAATGCCCTCCGGAAAGGCGCACATCGGAGGTCTCGGCAGTGACCCATTGATTGGTGATGCCGGGAGCTTGTCGTAGCACCTCGCTGATGCGACGGTTAAGTTCGAGGAGGGTGATGGGTTGCTGTTCCATTATTTACGCTTTTTTAACTTTCCCTTATTGTAAACGTAGGTGATAGAGTCGACAATCCATGGCTTAATTGCCTCGGTATCAGCGGCAGAGAGATACTCGTCGATGGTGTTTACAAAGGTTATAGACTGGGCGTCGACCACGACACGGGCGGTGACGAAAGGCAAGGTGACAGCCAAGTCGTCAATTTGGTCAAACGCCTTGTCGGGTAGCCAATCGCAGTATTGAGGGTTAATATCTTGCTTGATGGGTTTGAAATCAGCATTATACAACTCGACAAGCGCATCGGTAGCCGGGATGAAGTTGGTGATAATCATAGCGATAATCGTTTTGTCCCCCTCGCCGAATACAGCGAGAGTCACGCGCGAGGCAGTCTCAGTGGTGTCGGCGGCAAAGGTGAGATGATTATCCTGCATATCAAGGACACGCCACTCACCGGGCATTTGTGCACGCACAGGCGTGTTCAAGCCACTGTGATAATAGTCGACCATATCCATGCGCTCGTTGACCGAGAGCATAGGCAACATGGCATCAGTCGCGCCAATGAAAGCCTCCTCGGCAGTGAGTGCCGATGCCGGTATCGCCGATGTCAAGGCGATAATAAGAGTAATGCAGAAGGAATATAATTTTCTCATATTAAGGATGTTATTTGCGTCGTCCCTTTGGCCGAAATTCTTTGTTTTTGGGTTTCTTGCGCGTTGAGGCGGCATTGTAATCTTTTTTCTCGTCGGCGATTTCGCAGTATAGTCGCCTGCCGTAGAAATCGGCGCCACGCAGGGCAGCGACTACTCGGGCGGCATCGGCTCGACGGACATCGAAGAGCGAATAAGCCGGCAAGAGGTCAATGCGCCCCACATCGACGCGTGCGCCCTCGACATTGCGATTTATTACCTCGATGAGGTTTGTGGCAAAGAAGCCATCAGCCTTGCCGGCGTCTATATATATGCGAGCGAGCCCGGCGGCAGCGGTGCGACGGTCCTTGTCGTGATTGTCGTTGCGCGGGAAGGATTTTTTCTCGCCGGCGCCTTTGCCATCGGAGCGCTCGTCGCGATGCTTTCGGGATGGCTTATCGGGAATGGACTCGATGACCGGGGCGTCCTTGTAGTAGTCGAGCAGACGATTGAACTCCAAGGATAGCACGCGCTTGAGCAGGTCTTCGCCCGAGAGCCACGACAACTTCTTGGACACGCCGGGCAGGTAGCGAGCGATATGTTCATCGTCGACGTCGACGCGCTCGAGGCGGTCGGCGAGGTTGTATAGTTGCTTCTCAATGATATGCTCGGGGGTGGGCACCTCGCGACGCTCGAAGGGGCGCCCGATGACGCGCTCGATCTCGCGCATGCGTCCGCGCTCACGGCTGTGGATGATAGCGATGGAGATACCTTGCTTGCCGGCGCGCCCGGTGCGACCCGAGCGGTGGGTGTAGAGCGCGGTGTCATCGGGCAAGCCGTAGTTGATGACGTGGCTTAGGTCGTCGACGTCAAGCCCGCGAGCGGCTACATCGGTGGCTACCAGCAACTTGATGACACGGTCGCGGAATTTTTTCATCACTATGTCGCGTTGCTGTTGCGAGAGATCACCATGGAGGGCATCGGCATTATACCCGTCGGCGATGAGGTGGTCGGCGACTTCCTGAGTCTCGCGGCGAGTGCGGCAGAAGATTATGGCGTATATATGCGGGTTGTTGTCGGCAATGCGCTTGAGCGCCAAATACTTGTCGCGAGCGTTGACCATATAATATATGTGGCTTACATCGCGAGTGCCCTCATTGCGAGTGCCGATGACCACCTCCTCGTGGTTGTGCATATATCGCTTGGCGAGGCGAGCCGCTTCGGCAGGCATGGTAGCCGAGAACATCAGCATCTTGCGGTCGGCGGGCACGTGCTCCAATATGGCATTTATGGAGTCGACAAAGCCCATGTTGAGCATCTCGTCAGCCTCATCGAGGACTACTGTATGCACGTTGTCGAGCGACACCACATGGCGCTCGATTAAGTCTATGAGACGCCCGGGTGTAGCGATGATGATGTGAACGCCATCGCGCAGGGCATTTATCTGGCTCTGAATGCTGGAGCCACCGTATACGGGGAGGAGGCTCAAGCCATCGACATATTTGGCAAAGTCGGCAAGGTCAGAGGCAATCTGTAGGCACAATTCTCGTGTGGGAGCAAGGACGAGCGCCTGTGGGCGACGCCGCCGCAGGTCGACACGCTGGATGAGCGGCAAGCCGAAAGCCGCCGTTTTGCCGGTGCCTGTCTGTGCCAGCGCCACGAGGTCGTGGTCGCCACTGAGCAACGAGGGGATTACTCGCTCCTGTACCGGCATCGGAGCAGTGAAGCCCAACTCGGCGATGCCACGGAGCAAGTCCTCTCTCACTCCCAAGTCTTCGAAATTTGCCATTCTTCTTTGTGAAATTTTCAATTCACAAAGGTACAAATTCTTTTGCAACTACACCACCCCCTATCGCAAAAAAGCATAGCGATAGAGTTACTGATTGAGGATGGGGGCGATGCGGCGCAGGGCGGTCACGAAGGCATCGACCTCGTCGTGTGTGTTGTAGACTCCGAAGGAGGCGCGGACCGTGCCCTCGATACCGAGGACATCCATCAGCGGCTGAGCGCAGTGGTGCCCGGTGCGCACGGCAAAGCCCATCTTGTCGAGGAACAGCCCGGTGTCGTAGTGGTGGGCGTTGCCGATGAGGAACGATATGACGCCACACTTGCCCGGAGCGGTGCCGAATATGCGCATTCCGGGGATGGTGAGCATCTGCTCGGTGGCATGGACGAGCAAGTCGTGCTCGTGGGCGGCTATATTGTCAATTCCCGATTCGTTGATAAATTCTACAGCCGAGGCAAAGGCGGCTGCTCCCACATAGTCGGGGGTTCCCGCCTCAAACTTATAGGGGAGGTCAGCCCACGTGGTACCGGCAAAGGAAACATGCCCTATCATCTCGCCACCACCTTGATATGGAGGCATTTGTTCCAACAGTTCGCGGCGGCCGTAGAGGATGCCGATGCCTGTGGGACCATACATCTTATGCGACGACAAGGCATAGAAGTCGCAGTCGAGCGCCTGTACATCAATGCGAGTGTGAGGTGCTCCTTGGGCGCCATCGACACATATCACTGCACCGTGGCTGTGGGCAATTGCCGCCATCTCAGCCACCGGATTGACTGTGCCGAGAACATTGGAGGCGTGGCATACCGATACCAGGCGTGTGCGTGGTGTAAACATCTGTTTATAAACATCTAAGCGCAAGCGCCCCTCGGCATCGATAGGCACCACTTTGACGACAATGCCGCGGCGCTGAGCAAGTAATTGCCAAGGCACGATGTTGGAGTGGTGCTCCATCTCGGTGATGATTACTTCATCGCCCTCGTTAAGCAGTTGCCCATATGACGAAGCCACAAGATTCAAGCCCTCGGTGGTGCCGCGAGTGAAGATGATTTCTTCAATCGATGAGGCGTTTACAAAGGCGCGAGCCACCTCGCGGCTATGCTCCATAGCGTCGGTAGCCTCCTGCGACAGTGTGTGTACGCCGCGATGCACATTGGCGCGTCGGCGGGTGTAAGCCTCCTCGATGGCTCGGAGGACACGCTGTGGAGCCTGCATAGTGGCTGCATTGTCGAGATACACCAAGGGTTTGTCGCACATTGTGCGCTCAAGGATGGGAAATTGTCGACGTATATTGGTGATATCCATTGTCTTAGCAATTAATGATGCCCGTGGCAAGCGGCACAACTATCCGAGCAGCCACGCAGACGGCGGTCGAGCAACATCAGCAACGTGCTGCGGAGCGGCTCATGCTTTATCTTGTCCAAGCCCTCAGCCATGAAGGCGTTAATCAGTATCATACGAGCCTCATCGGCAGGAATGCCGCGACTTTGCATATAGAACAGGGCGTCGGCATTGAGTTGCCCGGTAGCCGAGCCGTGTGATGCCTTGACATCGTCGCAGTCGATAACAAGTTGAGGCATAGCGTGCATACGCGCTTGTGGAGATACTAATAGGTTGCGGTTGCTCTGGGCGGCATCGGTGAAGCGAGCGCCATGGCGCACATTTACCAAGCCCTCAAAGCCTCCTTGAGCCGAGTCGAATAGGGCGTATTTGAAGAGTTGGTCTGAGGTGCAATGCTCGTGGTCGTGAACCACATACGAGGCATTGTCCACCACTTGTGTGCCACCGGCAACCACGATGCCGTTGACCGAGGTGTGGCAGCCGTCGCCGAGGTGCGATACGTAGTATTCGTTGCGAGTGACACCGCCATCGAGTGTAATCGACGAGATGTGCAGGTCGCTATCGGCGCCCTGTACAGCGGCAATCACCGACGAGCGCGAGCAGCGAGCCGTCGCTTCTTCCAAGTCATTGAAATCCAACGAGGCACCGCGTCCGAGGCGAATATCCACGACACGACAAGCCAGGTAATCGACTTCGGTGGTGCGCGGGTGGTCGCAGGCAATGACTATCGCCGAGGCGTTGTCCTCGACATCAATGACTATGCGGCGCACGCCCATCAGGGGCATCGAAGCATTAAAAAGTGATAAAATTTGTATCGGCTTGGGGAGGCTTACACCGCGATGCACACGGATGTAGACGCCATCCTGAAGCAGCAAGTCGTTGAGTGCTACTACCGCATTATCGGCGGGAGCGACCGAGCGGCTCAGACAATCGGGATACAACTCGGCGGCACGAGCCAGCGACATCAGTTCGACACCCTCGGGCAGAGCACGCTGATAGTCCTCGACAAAGGTGTCGTTGACCACCGATGCCGAGATGGTGCCTACATTGGGGATATCGCAACCATGAACGCCCGACTTGCCACCCTCGCCAAATGACACACGGGCGATGTTGATACCATAATCGGGGGCGTACATATCTTCGAGCGAGACCACCTCATAGCCTTCATCGCCTCGCCGTGGAAAGCGCCCGAGTCGTCGCAGCGTGGCGAGCGCGGCATCGCGGCGGCAGTTCATCGCCTCGGGAGCGTGACTGTCGATAGCGGCGCGGTTTGCCTCGAAGAATTGCAGATATTGATTAAGCGAGCTCATTGATTATCAACTTGTTCTTTTATCCAATCATAGCCCTTTTCTTCCAATTCGAGGGCAAGTTCGGGACCGCCGGTGTGGACGATGCGCCCCTTGTAGAGGATGTGTACAAAGTCGGGACGGATATAGTCCAAGAGGCGTTGATAGTGGGTTATGACCATGATGGCATTGTCATCGGTCTTGAGTTTGTTGACGCCCGAGGCGACGATGCGCAAGGCATCGATATCCAAGCCGGAGTCGGTCTCGTCGAGGATAGACAGGCGCGGCTCGAGCATCGCCATCTGGAAGATTTCGTTGCGTTTTTTCTCGCCGCCCGAGAAGCCCTCGTTGACCGAGCGCGAAGCCAATTTGTTGTCCAACTCGACGACGGTGCGTTTTTGGCGCATGAGTTTTAGGAAGTCACCGGCGCTGAGTGGTTGCTCGTTGAAGTATTTGCGCTTGGCATTGAGGGCGGCGCGCATGAAGTTGACCATCGATACCCCGGGGATTTCCACCGGATATTGGAACGAGAGGAAGAGCCCCTCGTGGCTGCGATTTTCGGGTTGTAAGGCGAGCAAATCAAGTCCGTGGAAAGTGGCTGAGCCACCGGTGACCGTGTATCGGGGATTGCCGGCGAGGACACCCGAGAGGGTACTCTTGCCCGAGCCGTTGGGTCCCATTATGGCGTGTATCTCGCCCGGGCGGATGGTGAGATTGATGCCTCGCAGTATTTCCTTGCCGTCGATGCCGGCGTGCAAGTCCTTAACTTCTAACAGAATATCTTTGTTCATAGTCATAATGTTATTGAGGGTCAACCGATACTGCCCTCGAGGGATATTTGCAACAACTTTTGTGCTTCCACGGCAAATTCCATAGGCAATTTGTTCATTACCTCCTTGGCATAACCGTTGACGATAAGCCCGACAGCCTCCTCGGTGGGGATGCCGCGCTGGTTGCAGTAGAAAAGTTGTTCCTCCGAAATCTTTGAAGTAGTCGCTTCGTGCTCGACGATAGCCGAGTCGTTCTTGACATCAATATATGGGAAAGTGTGTGCCCCGCAGTTGCTACCGAGCAGCAGTGAGTCACACTGGGTGTAGTTGCGAGCGCCATCGGCACCCGGGAGCACCTTGACCAAGCCGCGGTAGGCATTAGAACTGCGCCCTGCCGAGATACCCTTGGACACGATAGTCGAGTGGGTATCCTTGCCCACATGTATCATCTTGGTGCCGGTATCGGCTTGCTGACGGTTGCGAGTGACAGCCACCGAGTAAAATTCGCCGGTGGAGTGGTCGCCCTTGAGTATGCACGAAGGATATTTCCACGTGATTGCCGAGCCGGTTTCCACCTGTGTCCACGACAACTTGGAATAGTCGCCGCGGCACAATCCGCGCTTGGTGACAAAGTTGTAGATACCTCCGCGCCCCTCGGCATCGCCTGCCCACCAGTTTTGGACGGTCGAATACTTGACCTCGGCACGGTCTTCGACTACAATCTCGACGATGGCGGCATGTAATTGGTTCTCGTCGCGCATCGGGGCTGTACACCCCTCGAGATATGAAACGTAGGCATCATCATCGGCAACGATGAGGGTGCGCTCAAACTGCCCCGTGCCCGATGCGTTGATGCGGAAGTAGGTCGACAATTCCATGGGGCATCGCACGCCCTTGGGAATGTATACAAATGAGCCGTCGGAGAATACCGCCGAGTTGAGGGCGGCATAGAAGTTGTCGCGATAATTGACCACCGAGCCCAGGTACTTGCGCACCAAGTCGGGGTAGTCCTTGACAGCCTCCGCGATGGAGCAAAATATGATGCCCAACTTGGCGAGTGCCTCGCGGTGTGTGGTCTTGACCGACACCGAGTCCATCACGGCATCGACAGCCATGCCCGAGAGTTGCTTCTGCTCCTCGAGGGGTATGCCGAGGCGATTGAATGTGTCGAGCAATGCGGGATCAACCTCGTCGAGGCTCTCGGGGGCATTCTTCTTGACCGGCTCGGCATAGTAACTGATAGCCTGGAAGTCTATCTCGGGGATGTCGAGGTGTGCCCAGTGAGGCGGGGTGAGGGTGAGCCAGTGACGATAAGCCTCGAGGCGGAAGTCAAGCAACCACTCCGGCTCGCCCTTGCGTGCCGAGATATGGCGTATGACGTCCTCATCGAGTCCACGCCGCAAGATGTCGGTGTGGATGTCGCTGACAAATCCATATTTGTAATCACCCGTAGTGGCATCGCGGATGACCGATGCCTCAGCGGCGCACTCGGGTGTACGTTCAGTCTCTTTCATTTTCTTCTTCGTCTACGGCGGGGGCGTCGTCGCCGGTCGCGCTTATGGCACCTAAGAAGGTGGGTGACAGGTCGATAACCATGCAGCGCATGGTGTGATCGCTGTCGCGCATACTGCGGGCGCTCTCGCCACCGATAAACATATATATATTAAGAACAATCGACAGGATAAAAGTCCACTTGAATACCGAAAAAACTGCGCCGGTGAGGCGGTCAATGATACCGAGATGCAGCGCTTTCACGGCACTTCGTATCATGCGAGCCAGCAGCCATGTCACTAAGTAAGCCACCAAGAATATGATGCCATAGATGGCAAAGGCAGTGACCGGCTCGCTACTGCCGGACACCACGGCGCCGCCGATAATTCGCGCGGCGAGGATACCCACGATGATGGCAGCGATGGAGCCTACCTGTGAGACTATACCCCGCACGAAGCCCACGACGGCAGCCACGGCGATGAGGACAAATATGAAAATGTCGAGTGCTCCCATTCGTTTTACTCCATCAACTTGCGGTAGCGACGACGTGGAGGCTCTTTGCCGCCGTTCTGGGCGCGCTTGAATTCCTCATAGTCGCTGTAAGAGCCTTCGTAGAAGACTACCTTGCCATCGCCTTCAAAGGATAGTATGTGTGTGCAGATGCGGTCGAGGAACCAGCGGTCGTGGCTTACTACCACGGCGCAGCCGGCGAAGTCGTCGAGACCTTCCTCGAGGGCACGCAGGGTGTTGACGTCGATGTCGTTGGTAGGTTCGTCAAGGAGGATTACGTTGCCTTCCTCCTTGAGCGCCATCGCCAGGTGGAGGCGGTTGCGCTCGCCACCCGAGAGGACACCGATTTTCTTCTCTTGGTCGGCACCGGTGAAGTTGAACTTCGAGAGATAGGCACGGGCATTGACATCGCGGCCGCCCATGCGGAATGACTCGACGCCCTGTGAGATAACCTCATAAACCGATTTCTCGGGCAAGAGGTCGTGGTGGCGCTGGTCGACGTAGGCAATCTTGACGGTCTCGCCCACCTCAAATGTGCCGGCATCGGCGGTCTCTTGCCCCATGATGAGGCGGAACAGGGTGGTCTTGCCGGCGCCGTTGGGACCGATGACACCCACAATGCCGGCGGGTGGCAGGGCGAAGTCAAGGTCTTTGAACAGGGTGCGCTTGCCGAAGGCTTTGGCGATGCCGTGAGCCTCGATCACCTTGTTGCCGAGGCGCGGACCATTGGGAATGAATATCTCGAGACGTTCCTCTTTTTGCTTTTGGTCTTCGTTGAGGAGTCGGTCGTAGGAGTTAAGACGCGCCTTGCCCTTGGCTTGGCGAGCCTTGGGAGCCATGCGCACCCATTCCAATTCGCGCTCGAGGGTCTTGCGACGCTTGGATGCTTGCTTCTCTTCCATTGCCATGCGCTTGGTCTTTTGGTCGAGCCACGACGAGTAGTTGCCCTTCCATGGAATACCCTCGCCGCGGTCGAGTTCGAGAATCCATCCTGCCACATGGTCGAGGAAGTAGCGGTCGTGAGTGATGGCGATGACGGTGCCGGGATATTGCTGGAGGTGTTGCTCGAGCCAGTCGATTGACTCGGCATCGAGGTGGTTGGTGGGCTCGTCGAGCAACAGCACATCGGGCTGTTGGAGCAACAGGCGACACAAGGCGACACGACGACGTTCGCCACCCGAGAGGGTATCTATCTTCTGGTCATCGGGCGGGCATTGGAGGGCATCCATCGCGCGCTCGAGTTTGCTGTCGATGTTCCACGCATCGGCGGCATCGAGTTTGTCCTGCAACTCGGCTTGGCGAGCAATGAGGGCATTCATCTTGTCGGGGTCCTCGAGCACGTCGGGGTCGCAGAATGACTCGTTGACCTTGTCAAATTCGGCAAGGAGAGCCATGGTGTCGGCGACGCCCTCGCGCACCACTTCGATGACGGTCTTGTCGGGGTCCAATTGCGGCTCCTGCTCCAGGTAACCCACGCTGTAGCCCGGGGAGAAGACCACTTCGCCTTGGATGTCTTTGTCGATGCCGGCGATAATCTTAAGCAACGAGGATTTACCCGAGCCATTGAGACCGATGATGCCTATCTTGGCGCCATAGAAGAATGACAGGTATATGTTTTTTAGTACTTGTTTCTGGGGTGGGTAGGTCTTGCTGACGCCTACCATTGAGAAGATAACTTTCTTGTCGTCCGCCATAATGAGTGGATTTTTAGGAGGTTATTATTTGCGACGCGGGGCAAAGCGCACCGGATAGTCGGGACGCACCTTGCCGGCTGCGATATTGTTGAGTTTTGACTTGATGAGTTGCTTGCGGATAGCCGAGATGTGGTCGACATAAACCTTGCCCTCGAGGTGGTCATACTCGTGTTGAATGATGCGAGCGAGAAATCCGCTGAATTCTTCGTCGTGGGGCTGGAAGTTTTCATCGACCCATTGCAGGCGGATGTGCTCCACGCGGTTGACATTTTCGCTGAGTCCGGGAAGGCTCAGACAGCCCTCGGCGCGAGTAACTTTCTCGCCGTCGAGCACTTCGAGGTGCGCATTGATAAGGGTGAGTTTTACACCGTCGAGTTCGGGAAAACTTTCGGCAAGGGGCGAGGCATCAATGACCACGATGCGGTCGTTACGCCCTATCTGGGGTGCAGCGAGTCCCACGCCGTCGCTATCGTACATTGTCTCGTACATATCAGCGATGAGTTGCGACAAGCCGGGGTAATCCGGGGTTATATCTGTCGACACCTTGCGCAATACAGGATGTCCGTAGAGGTAAATTGGCAGTTTCATATATCTTTATGTGCAATATTTGCTTTGTAAAAAATCATTCAACAGGATGGTTGCCGAGATTTCGTCAACAATTGCTTTGTCGCGACGGTCCATGCGTTTCATGCCACCGTCAATCATCGCTTGATGGGCTATTGCCGAGGTGAAACGCTCGTCATAAAAAACGATGTTCATCGGGGCAATCTCCTTGCGCAGGCGGTTGATTACCGGGGTGAGATAGCGCATCGACTCTGATGGCTCGCCTCGTAGGGTTGTCGGATGCCCCACCACGATGTAATCAACAGCCTCACGGGCTATGTAATCCTTGACAAAGGCGATTAACTCGCCTGTCGCCACGGTGGTGAGCCCGCCGGCGCTGATGCGCAAAACATCGGTCACGGCGATGCCGCAACGCTTGCGCCCAAAGTCGATTGCTAATAGTCGTCCCATTGGTGAGTGCAAAGTTACAAAAAATCCCACACCTATACAAGTGAGTGATTGATAGCCATAAGTTGGGAATAATTGAGGTGTCCGTTCCTGAAAATGGTTGACTCGGTTTGGTATATTTACTAATATTGGTTT
>JBJEDD010000007.1:0-17569 GCA_051871715.1 Muribaculaceae bacterium
TAATTTAGGTATTAATATAAAGTGTTATAGTATGTGCGAGTTTCGCAATGCAAAATTAGCACACGCGCATCAAAATAACAAAGAAAAAAGTGAAAAAGTTGTTTTTTGACGAAAAAATTTTGTGAAGTCAAAAAAAGGTTGTACCTTTGCGGTGCTTTTGCAAGACATGGTGAGCTTAGCTCAGTTGGTTAGAGCGTCGGATTGTGGTTCCGAAGGTCGTGGGTTCGACCCCCACATCTCACCCCAACATTCAGCCCGCAAGATTGCGGGCTGTTTTAATATATGACAGCCATGGACGAAATAAAAGCCCTCTTGGAGCGCGAAGTGCGGCGCTACAACACTCCGGCGTTTATCGATGACGACCCGGTGCAATTTCCGCGCCTGTATAGCGACAAGCGCGACATTGAGATCGCGTCGCTGCTCACCTCGACTATCGCCTGGGGCAAGCGCACAATGATTTGTCGCAATGCCTCGCGCATGATGCAGATAATGGAGCACCGACCCTATGAATATGTGATGGACCGGGCGTATGAGGACCTGCCCGACGGCAACATTCACCGCACTTTTTTCAACAAGAACCTGCGATATTACCTGCGCGGCTTGCACAGCGTGTACAGCCGCTATGGCTCATTGGAAGACCTGGCAAGAAGCATCGACGCAGCCCACTCCGAGGCTCCGGCATGGGAGATTGCCGCGGCACTCAACGCGTGCCTCATAGACGCTAATGCCGGCGTTGCCGATTGCCGTTGCCTGCCGCAAGGACTTGACAAGACAGCCCTGAAGCGCTTCAACATGGCGCTACGCTGGCTCGTGCGCAACGATGGCATCGTGGATATGGGTGTATGGGATGTCATCTCCCCGGCTCAACTCTTCATTCCTCTCGACGTACATGTGGGTGATGTATCTCGTGCTATCGGCTTGCTGCAACGCCACAGCAACGACCGTGCCGCCGTAGTCGAACTCACCGCTCGTCTACGTGAGTTCTGCCCCGAGGATCCTATAAAATATGATTTTGCCCTCTTCAGCCTGGGCATCAATGCCGAAATCACCACAGATTGAAGCGGTAACCCACGGCGGCTGTCACCCAAAAACTATTACCCATAAACAGGGTCTTGCGGTCGTTGATGATAGCGCTCTCGATGTTGCCAATCAGTCCGGCAAACCATCGCCCGTTGTTCCACACCAATGAGGTGCGCAACTTCAAGAACAGCGACACATCGTTGGTCTCGGTCTCGGAATTCACAAACCCCTTGCGCAAACCGATTGTAGGTGAGAAACTTACACCAAGAAGCCAATGGGGCTTGAATGCCCAATTGTAGCCGTATCCGAGACGGAAGGCATAGTTCTTGGTCTTGACGCGATAGTGATAATTATCCCACCATGTGGGCAGTTGCACCTTCATCGGACCCGGGAGGGTGCTGAAATCGAAGTCGTAATCTTGGCTATAAAGCGCCAAGCCGGCATAGAAAGAGCCGTGGCTCTTGGTCTGTATCTTGCTGAAACTGAACGCTGCCGGCTGCGAATACTTCTTGTGATTGAAAAAATAATAAGCATCCAAGCCCCACGACTCAATCTTGATGCCTGAGAATGGTATTGACAAATTGTCATCGTAGCCGAAGCGCGTGATATGCGTACCCACCTCGTTGTGCTCCCAATAGGCATTAACCGACAACAGGCTGCAGTCGAAGCCGAACATATATCGCGAGCGCGCTTCAGAGGTGCCGCGGAAAATGTTGCTGAGGTTGATATCGTAGCCCACCGACACCGCCATATAGGTGAGGTAGGCACCCAAGGAGGTCGAGCCGTCACTGTTCATCTCCACGCGCGTGTCATTTGGCAGCGAGAAATAGTAGTAATCAACCCACGACGAACTGATAGCCTTGACATTAAATTTGTAGCCGGTGCTCTTGACATATGTAGTGTCGTAGGAATTGAAAAATTTGTCGCCCCAGCGATAGACATCGATGCAAAAGCGTGGGAACTTGCCCCACTCAGCGATAGAGTCCAAGGCGAGCGAAAAAGCCGAAGCGCTCATCGGCGCAAGCACCGCGAGCATCAACACCATAATCGCTCTCCTCAGCCTATTTCTCATACGCAATCAATCCGGAATTTCAATTTCGAGCCCGTCGTAGGCGATTTGCACGCCATCGGGCAAGGATACCGAGGCATGCGGTCCCATATCGTGGCTCAAATGAGTGAGATACGCCCGACGAGGCTTCAATTGCTCGATAACGGCGAGCGACTCGGCGAGGCTGAAGTGCGTAGGATGCGTAGCGATGCGCAAGGCATTGATTACCAAGGTATCGACACCGGCAAGGCTCTCCAGCGTGCGCTGTGGCATCTGCGAGCAATCGGTTATATATGCCAACGAGCCGATGCGGTAGCCGAGGATGGGCATGCGTCCATGCACTACTTGCAAGGGCAATACCTCCACGCCTCCCACCATAAACGGTTCATACTCACTAACTTTATGTATCTCAAACGTAGGCACCCCGGGATAGAGATGTGTGCCAAAGGACCACGGATTGCGCATGCGCAAGTCCTTGGCAACATCCGGGCGGCAGTAGGTGGGGAAGTTGCGCCCACCCTTGCAGTAGGGGCGCAAATCATCGAGACCACCCACGTGGTCGTAGTGGCTATGTGTCACCAGCAGAGCCTCCAATTCGGGCGCTCCAACGCCCAAAATCTGAGCGCGAAAATCAGGTCCGCAGTCGATGAGCAAATTTTTGCCCGTCGGTAGCGTTATCAGCGCCGAGGCACGCAATCGCTTGTCGCGCGGGTCGGTGGATGTGCACGTGGGGCAGTTGCACCCTATCTGGGGCACTCCTGTCGATGTTCCGGTGCCGAGAAAGTGAAGTTTCATTTGCGATATCGAGTTAATACGCCGTCTTCAAATATCAAATATGTGCCATCGTCGTAAGACCAATGCTCGACTTGCGCGGCGGTGGTCAAGCCACGCTGCAGACGTGTGGGAGCGCCCAAGGCGAGACGACACTCGTCGCGCGACATGCCCACTGCCACTTGCGAGTGGATGATATTGTTCCACGTCGCATCGGTTATGCTCGGATACTCATTGCGAGGATTGGTGAACGAAAAAACGTAGTCGAAGTTGCGAGTTGAGGTAATACCCTCGCCATAAGTGAGAAGCACCGAGTATTCTGCGCTATCACCCGGCTGAGCAAACCACACACGCAACGGTCGCATCACCGTGCCCGCCTCTACACGCGTAACCGTCACCGGCACGTGCCGCAAGCCATTGTACTGAGCCCCGGCGGCATCGCTCCACAGTGGTGTCTTTATATAATATGTGTTGCCACAAAGCAGCGAGTCGGCTTGGGCAATGGGTGATAACTCCACAGCGAAGGGTATCTCCAACGAGCGACGCGTTGCCAAGTCTCTGACACTGACGCCTGTAGGGTAGTTGAACACGTGCCCTCGCGAGGACAACATCAATTCGACAGCCGTGTCGCCCATTATCGTGGGCACGTGGTTAAGCGCCACCAATGTGAGGGTGTCATTGAGCAGTGTATCGGTTGCCGGCGGATTGAAGATGATGGCGATGCGATTGTCTCGGACAATCCATTGCTTGCCGGCTACCCAGCGGCTCGGGGGCTGCGATGTCACAGCAAACCCCAGGCGCTGCTCGTCGGTGAGCGTCACTCCGGCATTGCGCACATCGTCGCCGGTGATGCGAGGCGTGCTCTCGATACCGGTGAAGCACGAGGACAAGGCAAGTGCTGCCATTGCAGCCGTCAACAACTTCATAGCCGTGTGGCTCATCGAGTCTGCGGGGTCAGTCCGAGGTTATAATATATAAATGAGAGGATATCGGTCCACTCATCGATAATCTTGGAGATGGGCTTGCCGGCGCCATGCCCTGCCTTGGAGTCGATGCGTATCAACTTGGGGCGGTTGCCGGTGTTGGCGGCTTGGAGGGTCGCGGCGTACTTGAAGGAATGTGCCGGCACCACACGGTCGTCATGGTCGGCTGTGGTGACCATGATTGCCGGATACGGTGTGCCATCGGTGCGGATATTGTGGATGGGCGAGTAGTTGAGCAAGTATGCAGCCATCTCTGCCGACTCGTCGGCGGTGCCATAGTCGCTTGCCCAGTTCCAACCGATGGTGAAGAGGTGGTAGCGCATCATATCCATCACACCCACGCGCGGGATAGCAACACTGAAAAGGTCGGGACGCTGATTAACTACTGCGCCCACCAACAATCCGCCGTTGCTACCGCCCTCGATGACAAGGCTTTCGGGGCTGGTCCACCCCTCGGCAATGAGGTACTCACCGGCAGAGATGAAGTCGTCAAATACATTTTGCTTCTTCATCTTGGTACCGGCTTCATGCCATGCCTCGCCATACTCGGCGCCACCGCGCAGGTTGGCAAGGGCATAGATACCTCCGTTGTCGAGCCACAACAAGCGCCACGGTGTGAACGACGGTGTGAGCGATACGTTGAAACCTCCGTAGCCATACAGGTAGGTGGGATTGTTGCCACTACGCTCAACACCTTTCTTATAGACAAGGAACATCGGCACGCGTGTGCCGTCCTTGGAAGTATAGAATATTTGCTCGGTGACATAGTCGCCGGGAACCAAGCCCTTGACTTGAGTATCCTTGAGCAATGTCGACTCGCCTGTGGCGGCATCGTAACTATAAATGCTTGAGGGATAGGTAAATGATGTAAATGCGTAGAAAATATCGGCAGATTTGCGGTCAACCGAGAAACCGGCTGTGCCATAGGTGGGGAAGGTAATCTCTCGGATGAGTGTGCCATCGATGTTGTATAGCGAAGCATGAGTCGAAGCGTCACGCTCATACACGGCTATGAGTTTGTCGCCGTCGGTAACCTCTACGTTGGTGAGCACGGCATTGGGGTTCTCGGGAATGAGGTTTTGCCAATTCTCACGAGCCGGATTTGCAGGGTCAATAATCACCAAGCGGTTGCAGGGAGCATCTACCGAGGTAAATACCAACAAACGCCCGTCGGCGAGCACATCCACGATACTCAAGGTGTAATTTTGAGCCTCCTCAATTGTAATCCACTGTGCATCGACGGTATCTATACGCTTAATATACATCGAATTGCCGAAGCCCTGTCCTCCACCGTAAATTGCCAAATATTTACAATCTTCGGTGACCTGTGCTTGGTGGAAGTATAGTGGTTGCTCACGATTTTCGTATGCCACGACATCCTCGTCCTGCGAAGTGCCAAGACGGTGGTAATACACTGTGTGATACTCGTTTGCATTGGAAAATTCCTTGCCTGCCTCAGGGCGAGGGTAGGCACTGTAGTAGAAGCCGTCGCCTGCCCAAGATGCGGCTGTGAACTTAGCCCACTCGATATGGTCATTGAGGAGGCGGCGAGTAGCGGTTTCCATCACGAAGATTTCGGTCCAGTCGCTGCCACTGCGCGAGATGGTGTAGGCGGTGTACTTGCCATCGTGACTTTGGTACAATCCGGTGAGCGCCACGGTGCCGTCCTCGCTCAAGGTATTGGGGTCAAGGAACACCTCGGCATTCTCGTCAAACGGTTTTGTACCGCGATAGATAACCGATTGATTGCGCAAGCCGTCATTTGCCGAGTGGTAGTACATGCCGTCTTTGCCTTTCCAGGGCAAGCCTACTTTGGCAAAATTGTATAAATCGGTGAGACGCTCGGCAATAGCGCTGCGGAAGGGTATTTGCGATAAATAACTCTGTGTGAGGTCATTCTCGGCATTCACCCACTCCACAGTGGCAGCAGCGGTGTCATTCTCCAACGGACGGTAGGTATCCGACACTTTCATACCGAAACAATCATACACGGTGCCATCGGCGGGCGCTGTGGGGTATGTCAAGGGGGCTGACTGTGCCATCACCCCAAATGTAGACAACATCATTGACATTGTAATCGTCTTGAAAGTCATTTTCAAATGTGTTTTTGTGTTAAAATCAGGCACAAAGTTACAAAAAATTGGTCGAACTGCCTATATTAGCACTGTGTGAATAAAAAAATTAACTATTTTTTTTGGTTTCAACCAACTTTATGCTTAAATTTGCCGTACTAATCTAAAACCACGAATAAAACACTTAGATTAAACTACTTATTCTAACCCATAAAGCTATGGACATTAACAAATTAATGAGTGAGCTCGAGGCTAAGCACCCGGGCGAAAAGGAATACTTGCAAGCAGTGCGCGAAGTATTACTGTGTGTACAGGACGTTTACAACCAGCATCCCGAGTTCGAGCGTAACAAAATCATCGAACGCATGGTTGAACCCGATCGTATCGTCACCTTCCGTGTTACTTGGCTCGACGACAAGGGTGAAGTGCAAAACAACATCGGCTATCGCGTTCAATTCAACAACGCTATCGGTCCGTACAAGGGTGGTATCCGCTTCCACGCTTCGGTCAACCTCTCTATCTTGAAGTTCCTCGGCTTCGAGCAGACTTTCAAGAATGCCCTCACCACTCTGCCTATGGGCGGTGCCAAGGGCGGTAGCGACTTCTCGCCCCGTGGCAAGAGCGACCGCGAAATCATGCGCTTCTGCCAGGCATTTATGCTCGGCTTGTGGAAAAACCTCGGCCCCGACCGCGACGTACCCGCCGGTGATATCGGCGTAGGTGGCCGCGAAGTTGGCTACATGTATGGTATGTACAAGCGCCTCGTCAACCAGCACGACGGCACTTTCACCGGCAAGGGCCTCGAATTCGGCGGCTCGCTGATCCGTCCCGAGGCTACCGGTTTCGGCGCTCTCTACTTCGTACAGAGCATGCTCAAGGAGAAGGGCGACGACATCAAGGGTAAGACTGTCGCTATCTCGGGCTTCGGCAACGTCGCTTGGGGCGCTGCTCTCAAGGCTACCGAACTCGGTGCAAAGGTGGTTACCATCTCCGGTCCCGACGGCTACATCTACGACCCCGCAGGTCTCGATGCCGAGAAGATCAATTATATGCTCGAACTCCGCGCCAGCGGCAACGACGTCGTTGCTCCT
Source organism: Muribaculaceae bacterium (assembly GCA_051871715.1). Lineage (GTDB taxonomy): Bacteria > Bacteroidota > Bacteroidia > Bacteroidales > Muribaculaceae > CAG-873. The sequence continues at coordinate 6,986 of JBJEDD010000007.1, forward strand.
TACGCCGACAAGTTCCCCGGCTCCGAATTCTTCGCAGGCAAGAAACCCTGGGAACGCAAGGTCGACATCGCTCTCCCCTGCGCTACACAGAACGAGCTCAACGGCGAAGACGCTAAGGCTCTCGTTGCCAACGGCGTAGAAATGGTTGCCGAAGTCTCCAACATGGGTTGCACCCCCGAGGCTATCGACACATTCATCGCTTCCCGCACCACTTATGCTCCCGGCAAGGCTGTCAACGCCGGTGGCGTAGCAACTTCAGGTCTCGAAATGAGCCAAAACGCTATGCACCTGCAGTGGAGCGCCGAGGAAGTTGACCAAAAACTCCACACCATCATGAGTGATATCCACGCTCAATGCCTCAAGTACGGCGTTGAAAGCGACGGATATATCAACTACATGAAGGGCGCCAACATCGCCGGCTTCATGAAGGTCGCTCACGCTATGATGGGCGAAGGCGTTTGCTAATACAATCCCACCTATATCAACAGGGGCTGCACCTCACGGCGCAGCCCCTGTTTTATATATTTTAAATTCTTATCGCACAAATATTTTAGCAGAGCCGGCAGCACTGTGGCGAATGTAGATGCCGGGGGCTTGAGGCTCGGCAATGCGGTTGCCTTGCAGGTCATACCACTCAATCGTTGTGTCGGGGTGGTCAAGCGCTACATCGGCAACGCCTTGCAGATTGAGGATGCGACGCAAACCGGCAGCCGCGTCTATCACCCCGGCTCCCGAGCGTGGGTCGGTGAGGTCTATATTAGTTGTTGAGGCTGTCTCAATGGCAATTTGGCGCAACTCTGTGGGCGACAGTGAGGGGTCGGCTTCGAGCCACAAGGCATATATGCCGGTAACGTGCGGAGCCGACATCGATGTGCCTGTCATGGGATAGAAATACGCACGGTCGGCTCCTATTGCCGAACATACATCTTTATAACCGGGATGCTTGTCGATAAACGGGCGGCTCATCGAGGAGACTACCACGGCTCCCGGAGCACAGAAGTGAGGCATCAAACGTCCATCAATAGTGGTGCCCCATGATGTGAAGGGCGTGACGGCATCAACATCCAAGCCCCAAAAACGATTGCCTCCATCGGCTGTTGGTGCCCAATTGCGCGTGGTATTGGAGCCTACAGATGTCGCATTGCGCGTGCATGCCATCGACGAGAACGACATCGAGGCATCGGCATAGTCAATCAAATGCTGCAAGCCCGAGGGAAACCACAACTGCAAGCGTTCACAATCGGCACACAGGTCGACATGGACACCCGGCTCGCCCGACAACTCAACACATAGGTTGTATCGTGCCCAAGGACCGCAATCACGCTCTACCGAGCAATGCATATCCAAGTATACCAGCGCGTTATACCGTCCATTGTCGGGATTAACCTCCGTGGCGACTCTTACCATGCCGGTGAGATATGGAGCAAGCCCGGGGTCGTTATCCGATGACCACTCGCAGGCCTCATACATAACCGGGCTTTCATACACAAAAGTCTGAGTATCAATATCAAGCACGCGAAAGCGTATGCCGAACGGGCGATCATCTGCGCTCCAGGCGTCCAAATATCCGCAGAGATTCATAAAGTCCCAATCGACACAATCGCTTATGATAGTCATCGATGAGGGACGCTCCTGCGTGAAAGTCGGACAAAGCGACATAGGAGTAGTGCCGCTATTACCTACCGACATAACGAGCACAGCCTCCTCGCCACATTTTTCTAAATATTGACACATAAGGTCGGTGCCGTCATGGGGACCAATGGGAGAGCCGAGCGACATATTGACCACAGCAGGCACTCCGCGAGCATCAGCAGCATCGATAATATCCTCAATACCTGCGCAAATACATGCATCATAAAGCATTGATGTAGAGACAAATAGCGAGGCGTCATAAGCAACACCGCAATAGGCGGTGCCGGCTCCGCTACCTGCAGCGATGCCGGCAACGTGTGTAGCATGAAACTCCTCGTTGCAATCGGTGGTCCATGCCGCAATCTCCTCGGTAGTGACAGCGCGGTCAACAATTGCCGCGGTGTCGTGGTAATTGGACAGCCCTACGACGCGGCTGTCAAAGTTGGGATGCCCGGGATCGAAACCAAGGTCCGTGACACCGATGAGAATGCCCTTGCCTGTGTATGGAACACCCTCGGCTGCCGCGCCACTATGCACATCGTCAACTCCCAACGAGGGACACGAAATATCAAGCATCGGGCTCGACGCAAGTGAAGCCTCGGCACGGAGTACACCCGCCGTGGCTGCCAAGGCATTTATAGCCGAGCGAGGTATCCACAGCAAAACCAAGTCGTCGCGGCGACGCATAATGATTGCTCCTTGAGCCTCCAAATCAGCCACAGTTGCATCATCGGCAACTCGCACTATCATAGGAAGGTACTCTGCTCCATCAGCACGCGAGCGTACCGTCTCCGCAGCCAACTGTGCCACCGGATTAAGCACAGCCGCCGGGGCTGTTATGGCTCCGGCGGCTATGATGAGAATTATGCTCGACAGAGCGCGCTTCATAGGCAAAGTATTTAGCGCACTACAATCTTAGTCGAATAGGCTCCGTTGGCATTGAGCACATACACTCCCTTTGCAAGGGCTGCCGTAGATAACTCAACCGACTGTCCTTCAGCAGCAGCGGTGGCAACAAGTTGACCGGTAGTGCTGTAGACTGCAACATTGACATTGCGCGCACCCGGGACGGTGATGTCATACAAATTCTCGCCAATGGCTGTAGCAAGAATGCCCGACTCACGACCAACAACCACGTCGTTGACACCTTGAGAGGCGAGATCCATCATGCAATCGATGGCATTTATCTTGCCGGCACCCCACTGTGCCGTTGTAACGAAATCATCAACAGTAGCATTGCGCACGATGAGGTCGCGAATATCATCTACAGTGAGGGTGGGGTCATATTGGAGCAAGAGGGCTACAATACCCGACACAACCGGGCATGCCATCGACGTGCCTTGGGAATATTGCCAATGGTTCTCGCGGCCACCGGCAGTTTGGTTGACTGAGAGGTAGTATGCTGCAGTGGCATCCTTCTTGAGCAGCGCATCGTAGTAATACTTGTTAATTGAGGAGATTACGAAGCAACCGGGAGCACAAATATCAGGAAGTTTGCGTCCATTGATGAGAGTACCATAACTCGAGAAGGGCGAAACATCACCTACATGATAGCCATCAACATCGGTATAGTCAAGGACGCCACCCGAGCCGGTGTAAATACAAGGCACTGTGAGGCGAGAGTTCCACGAGCCGACAACGATACAGTTGTCGAAGCAAGCCATCGCGTTGATTGAAAAATCACCGGTGCCGTCAGTATATCCGGCTGCGCCAAGGCTATCAAAGTGTCCATTTTCCGATTTCGCAGTGACATGGATGAGTTGATCGGTACTGCCGCTGATTTTGAAGCCGAACACATAGTTGTTAGAGCCATTATTAACCTTGCTGTTGGTGAGAGACGGCTCCATACGCACACTGTAGCGCTTGTTGGTGCCCGCATTGAGCGAGGTGGTAATTCTCACTGATGATGACGAGAATGCACGGTCGAAGGCTGTATCGTGGATGTATGATGAGTTACTGTAATTGGATGTGCTGATAACGACTGTCTGTTCCGAGCCACCGGCAATATCATAGGTGAAAATTTCCTTGCCGGTCACGCGGTCATATACCACCGGAGTGAGGGTAAATGGTGTCGAGGAGTCGCTATATATCTCGATCGTACCCGAGCAGGTAGCAACGCCGTCTTCCCCCACAAATAATGTGGCTATAGAGGTCTCTGCTGCCGTGAAAGTCTTGGCTAATGAGCGCTGTGCATCGCCATCGTTACCCGAAGCGATACATATGATACCACGCTCGCCCAGGCGGTTGAGAGTCTGTGATAAAGCGTCCGAGCCATCGTGCGGACCGACAACCGAGCCAATTGACAGATTGACAACGACGGGCATACCTTGCGCCTCGGCATATTCAATAATCTTGGAAACTGATGTAGTGATATTGGGATCATAGAGGTCGCCACAAGCCATGGCAATGGTCGCTTCGGGTGCCATACCATAATAGGGGTTGGTGAAACGTGCGCCTACCGTTGCACTTCCCGAAGTACCCAAGATAGCAACTTGACCGCCTCGCTTATTGTATGAGCCTGCCATGATACCGGTGGTGTGGGTGCCATGCTCCATACTGGTGTCATCGGTTTTAAAAGTCGCTATGCTCTCGGGCGTGCCGTAAAAGTTGTACGAACCATCATAAGAGTTGAAGTGCCACAGCGAGCCTACACGAGTATCACCATTGGCATCTGTAAAGTTGATGTGGTTGGGGTCGCAACCGGTATCAAATATACCTGCAACGACTCCTGCGCCCTTGTAGGTCGATGGAATACCCGAGCCCTCGTGGATTTCATCTACACCGGTAGCAATACGCACCTGGTCGAGAAGCACTCCTCGCTTCTCACCGAAAGACAGCGCCTTGACAAAGTCACACTCCTCCAAGGCAATAATGTCGTCCATCGTGCCGTTGGCAAGAACTATATCGTCAAGGTCCACAAGAATTTCAAAACCGCGAGCCTCCAAATCGGCAGCGGTAGCACCCGCATTGAGAGTCACATACACGGCGACGCGGGCTCCCGCACGTGATGCCATCTCAAAGTCTACCGGCGAGTCTATTACCGGCAGTGCATTCGCCGGATCTTGTTGATAAATACGATATTGCGAGATAACAGAGCGACCTCCGAGGTCAAACTTGCTTTGTGCCCACGCGGGGCTTGCGCCTATAAGGGCAAGCGCTGCCAATAGGTAAAGTTTCTTCATCTTATATATGGTTTTTTGTAGTTTCTCTTATCAATTCGCAAAGTTAATGCATTTTTAATAAAATACAACTTAATATTTCGTTAAAAAACATTCATTTTCAACCCTTGTCGCTTAGATAGTTGGCATTTTGGAATAGTTTTACTAAATTTGCGCTGTAAAACCAACAAATACTCATGTGGAATAAGTTTAAAGCATTCAACACCAACCACCCGGTGATTGCCACATTAATATATATGGTATTGGCAACAATATTACTTTTGTGGTTGTGTATGATTTTCATAGATTTTTGGACTCGCCACGGCGATGACTCCATTGTACCCGAGATAAAGAATATGACCTACTCCCAAGCCGAGGCGGTACTGGAGGATAATGGGCTCTCTATTGAAATCTCCGACTCGATATACGACAAGAGCATCGCTCCCGGCACCATCGTTGAATCGTGGCCCAAGGCTGGCTCTGTGGTGAAGCGCGGTCGCAATATCTACGTTACCGTCACCGCCTTCTCGCCCAAGCATGTGACTATCACCATGCCTATTACCGGCGTGTCTACTCGCCAAGCGGTATCTTACCTCACTGCTCTGGGCATCTCGGGCATTCGCTTCATCAACGTCCCCTCGCAGTTCCCCGACTTGGTGGAGAGCGCACGCGCCGACGGTCGACCCATCGGTGTCGGCTCGGTAATCTCGGTCGATGCCACAGTCACCCTCGAGGTTGGTGTCGCCATCGAAGAGCCCGTTGACTCCATCGGCACCGCCGAGGAGGCTGTCATCGAGGACCTGCAGAATATGTCATCTTATAGCGACTTATGATAGATACCCCGGTGCTCGATGAAGACTTGGTCGAGTACGACCCCGATGTGCCCGAGGGTCCCGTGCCGGTGATTATCGACGGCTCCGACGACCGCGAACTCTACGAACATTTCCGCTTTGTCGCCGACCGCGGGCAAGAACTGCTCCGCGTTGATAAATTTCTGGTCGCTCGCTTACAAAAATCCTCGCGCAATCGCGTGCAACAAGCCGCCGATGCCGGTTGCATCATCGTCAATGGGCGCCCCGTCAAGAGTAACTACCGCGTGAAGCCCGGCGACGTGGTGCAAGTAGTGATGGACCGCCCTCGCTACGACTTCGAGGTCATCGCCCAAGACATCCCCCTGGACATAGTTTACGAAGACGACACCGTGCTGGTGGTAAACAAGCCTGCCGGAATGGTCGTTCACCCCGGGCACGGTAACTGGGACGGCACGCTCGTCAACGCCCTCGCATGGCACTTCAAGGACAACCCCGACTACGACGTCAAGGACCCACGCATGGGGCTTGTGCACCGCATCGACAAGGATACATCCGGGCTATTGGTCGTAGCCAAGACCCCCGATGCCAAGACCGACCTCGGACGACAATTTTTCAACAAGACCACGCGCCGCGAGTATGTGGCTGTAGTGTGGGGGCGCCCCGACCCTCCGGCAGGGCGCATCGAGGGTAATATCGACCGCGACCCACACGACCGACTGCGCATGGCGGTCTTCGAGCCCGATGGCGACCGCGGCAAGCATGCCGTCACTCACTACGAAACCATCGAGCCGCTGGGCTTCGTGTCCGTGGTGAAATGTGTGCTCGAGACCGGACGCACTCACCAGATACGCGTACATATGCGCCACATAGGACACCCGCTATTCAACGACGAGCGTTACGGCGGCGACCAAGTGCTCCGAGGCATTCCCTCCGCCACATACAAGGCATTCGTTCACAGTTGCATGGCTCTGTGTCCGCGCCAAGCCCTCCATGCTCGCACCCTGGGCTTCCGGCACCCGGTCACCGGCGAAGAAATGGACTTCTCGGCACCTATTCCCGAGGATATGACCGCCATGATGGAGCGATGGCGAGTATATGCCGCTTCTAAACAATGTTAAATAACTGCGCGAATTATTGTCCCTTGAGCGAAAAATCGGTAACTTTGCACTCTATTTTGTAATCACGTCAATTCAACCTCTTCACAATGAATATTTTCAAGACCACACTGATAGTCGCCGCCGCACTGATGTGCACTCAACCGGCAGCCGCTATTATTGACAACCCCATGACTCAAGCAGTCATCCGCGCCTACGACCAGCAATTACGCATCAACCCCAAGGACCACCTCACCTGGTTCCGCCGCGCCAACGAATACTATCGCCACGGCGAATACCTACGCGCCCTCGACGATGTGAACAATGCTCTCGTTTATGCTCCCACCGACAATAGCGACGGCACTCGCTTCCAGGCATATATGCTTCGCGCCGGCATCTACAACCACATCGGGCAGCCCGAGCAGGCTCTTGCCGACCTCAACTCGGCAGTCGCCCTCGACAGTCAGTCGATGCAAGCAATCTACCAACGCGCCAACACCTCCCTCGAACTCGGTGACTACGAGAATGCCCGCCAGGACTACCTCAAAATCCAACGTATGAATACACGCAGCGCCGAGGCGCTCATCGGCTTGGCTCGCGTGGCAGTCGCTCAAGGCGATTACAACACCGCCACCGACCTGCTGTCGCAGTCGGTATCTTTCGCCCCCAACGACCCCGAGAGTTACCTCCAACGCGCCGCCGTCCGTAAGACCATGGGCGACCACAACGGTGCCATAGAGGACATCCTCGTGGCTATGTCGCTCAACTCCAACAACCGCAAAGCAATCAATGCCCTCTTTGACTACGGCAACACCAACTACAAAGCCACCATCGACGGGCTCACCGCTGCTATCGAGCGCGTGCCCGGCAACGGCATGTACCGCTACCTCCGCGCCACAATCGCTCAGGCACACTACAACTACCTCGCTGCTATCGACGACTTCCAGACCATCATCGACCACCGCCTCTACAACTACCACGGACTCAATGCCTCGATTGCACGTTGCGATTTGGGCTTAAGCCGCTACGACGAGGCTATGGCTCAGATTGACCAAGCAATCAGCGCCTCGGGTGGCACCGTAGCCGAATATTATGTAGTGCGCTCGCGTATCATGCGCGCACAGGGTCGCCACGACGAGGCTATCGCCGCCGCAAGCCATGCCATGATTCTCGACCGCGAATATGTGCCCGGACTTATCGAAATGGCTCTCAACTGGGTCGACAAAAAAGATTATGAGCAAGCCGTTGCTGTCCTCGGCGAGGCTTCGATGGTCGATGCCAACAATCCCGAGGTATATATCCTTCGTGCTTGGATTCATGAGTCCTTCCTCAACCAGCCGGCTGCCGCACGCTCTTTCTATCAGCAAGCCCTTGACGTTGAAGGCTTTGCCGATACCGACGTATCATCGCTTCGCGGCTTCGCTCTCATGGCGCTCGGGCGCGAAAGCGAGGGCGATGAATGGATGAACAACATCCTCACCACCGTGCCCGACAACGATGGTCGCAACAATTACCTCGGCGCTTGCTACTGGATCCAGCGCGGTGAGGACGACCGCGCACTCCAATGCGTAGAGCGCTCTCTGCAAGCCGGTTACAGCGACAATCACAACTGGATGGACAACAACGATGGTCCCGTAAACGCCGGCGCTCTCCGCGACGACTTGCGCTTCCTGCGACTCATGCAGTCATACAATTACATCTTCGGCAAGTAATCTGCCGCAGACGCCTTCGTAGTTCAATGGATAGAACAAGCCTCTCCTAAAGGTTAGATAGGGGTTCGATTCCCCTCGGAGGTACAAAAAAATTTACTTGGAATTTTTGCTGAAAATACGGCGCACAAGGCGTAGCACGATGACTATCAGGTCGATATACTTGACGCTACGCACCACGCGCACCAAGGTCGGAGCCACCATTTCGATGGGGTTCAGCGACGGCAGGCGTTGCTGAAGACGCTCTTTCTCCAATTCTATATTTATGCGTGTCGAGAGGCGCTGATAGCGCAACTCATCGAGGGTGTAACCCTTCCACTGTGTATCGAGAGGCCTCATTGCTGTGAAGTTTTATCTTGGGGAGGGTTAACAAATATGCGCGACACAAATCGTGCTATGGGATTGACAAACAATTGTCGACGGAAAATGATGACAGCGACAAGCAACAACACATAAAAGGCTGCTACAAAGACAAATGCCCACACCGGTGCGATAGTTGCCGCCAACAAATGCCCTACCCCTATAGACACAAAGATGAGTACGAGAGTAGCCAAAATGAGCATCACGGCATAAAAAGCGATGCCGGCGAGGAGCACAGAGGTCTTCTCGGCAGCGGTGAGGCGCGCGTAGTCGATATTGAGCATTACGTAGCGCCTCAAGGAGTCAATCAAGTGGCGCACAGGGTGTTGGTTGTCGGTCATAATCAGAAAAAGAACGTGATGATATATAGAAATGGGGGCTTCACATGGCATGCACCCGTGAAGCCCCCATAGATGTGGTTAGGCGGGATCTACTGCTGTGTTTTCCAGTTCGTCGGCGAGTTTTTCTACATCTTTCTCACACGCCCATGGGCATTTCTCGCGTATCAACTGACGAAGTTGGCAACGGGTGCGCTTACCCGATTGCGGGGCAAACAACAAGGCGATTGCTGCGCCTACCACTGCGCCGCCCAATGCGGCAATTGCGATTTCGACACCTTTCATAGTTTTCTCGTTTTTAGTTGGTTATCTATCTAACACTCAAGGGGTGAGAATAGTTTTGCGACAAACATTTTTTAAGAAATCACTGCAAGCGACCGTGGCACTGCTTGAATTTCTTGCCGGAGCCACATGGGCAGGGGTCATTGCGGCCGACCTTCGGCGCCACGTGGATGGGTGCGGTGCGCTGTTGCTCGCCTCGTGGTGCAGCGGCGGCTGCTCGCTGGGCATCTTGTGCGGCGTTGGTACCGCCATTAGCATCTGCCTTCGAGGTGGTGTAGTTGTAGCGACGAGGCATCTCGGGCGCGGCTTGGCGCATCTCGGGTGCCTTGCGCTGGGGCTGCTGTGTGCCATCGGCGGGCGCTTGCTCGCGCACATGTAGCGCTGCTCGCATCAGCGTCGACACCATCTTGGTATTCAGGCGCGAGAGCATATCCTGGAAGAGATGGAATGCCTCAACCTTATAAATTACCAGCGGGTCCTTCTGCTCGTAGGAGGCATTCTGTACCGACTGGCGCAATTGGTCAAGTTCGCGCAAGTGCATCATCCACAACTCGTCAATGCTTACCAGCGAAAGTGCCTGTTGCCACTCCTTGATGATGGCGCGGCCTTCGGTCTCAACGGCTGCAGCAAGGTCGACACGCAGGTTGAACACGCGCTTGCCATCGGTGATGGGCACGATGACCTTGCCCTTGTAGTCGCTATTCTCAAGCAAATTCTTCAGCACGGGCACTGCCAACTCGCGTATCTTGTCATTCTTGCGGTCAAGAGCCTTCATGGCGGCATCGTGGAGTCGCTCGATGCGCTCGTCACGGTCGATACGGCTGAACTCTGCCTCGTCGTAGGGCGGCTCGATGGAGAATGTGCGGAAAATTTCAAGCGAAAGCGACTGATAATCAGCCTCATATTGGTCAACCAAATTCTCCACGGTATCATAAATCATATTGGCAATATCGATGCCGATACGCTCGCCCTTGAGGGCGTGTTGACGACGGGTGTAGATGTAGTTACGTTGCTTGTTCATCACGTCGTCATACTCAACGAGGCGCTTACGGATACCGAAGTTGTTCTCCTCGACACGGCGCTGAGCCTTCTCGATAGCATTGTTAACCATCTTATGCTCAATCATTTCGTCCTCCTTAAGACCAAATGTATCGAGCATCTTCATCACGCGGTCGGTAGCGAAGAGGCGCATCAATTGG
>JBJEDD010000008.1:0-4476 GCA_051871715.1 Muribaculaceae bacterium
TATGGCTTCTTTGAAATGAATGGATGCGGCTATTATTATTGGATTATAAATATTTACGTAGTCGGCATACTTGTTATCAAACGCATATTCCTGTTCAAATGTAAGTATTCGTTTGCCGATTTCTCTAAAGTCCTCTAATATATCTTGCCGATAAATTCTGAATAAATCTTCAAAATCAGAGCCAAGAGGTTGATTAGACATTATAAAATTGGTCAACACCGTCGGAGTGCTTTTGGGCACACCGAAAGAATACTCATGCGAATTGACTCTTTCGAATACACAGGTTTTAAGTTTCTCAGCAACAAGCATACGGACATAGTTTTTCAATTCCTCCTCCGTGACATATAACTTATGTTCCCTGATCTTATTAATCTCATTCTGAAAATAGATGTCATTGGAGAGAGCATTAGTCATGCCTTCTTCTACTTGGTCTAACTGAATCTTCTGATTTTCTATAGCCTTTTCTATATCCCTGATTTTCTTCTCCTGAGCAGCCTTAGAAAGGTTCATTCCATAAAGATCATTCTCCAATTTGAGGAAGGATTCCGTCATCTCTTCAAGAATCATTTCCAAATCTCCTATTACACCTTGGAAGACACCGATTCGTTCAAGTAGTCTGTCATATATCAGTTCTTGTATGGAATTCCTTACAACAAGATTGTATATATGCACTTGAGCTGCTTTCTGCCCGAAACGGTCAATACGACCAATACGTTGCTCCACAACCATAGGATTCCACGGGAGGTCATAATTTACAAGATGAGCGCAGAACTGCATATCAAGACCTTCCGAGCCTACCTCAGTTGAAAGAAGTACGCAAAATTCTTGGCAAGCCTTGAACTCTTGTATTATCTTCTCTCGCTCTTTGATGTCACCATGAATAGCAAACACCTTGTAGCCCATTTTCTGGAGTCTGATCGCAAGGTATCTGACTGTAAACTTAAATATCGAAAAAACTATAACTTTTGAAGCTCCGGCTTTCTTTACACCATTGAAAATTTCAACAAGGTTGTCGATTTTCGCATCCGGCAGATTGCTTTGTGCAGCCACATCATTGCAAAAAGCGTCAACATCGCAGTCATTATCAGTAAAAAGCCTATACCCGTTCACGCTGCTGGCAACCATGCGTTTCTTTTGAATTAGACCAAGAATCGCACCTATAGGCAGAACCTCCTCTCCATAAATGTCATAATTGACACCTCCTTTACTTTCAAGGTAGTCGTCAATCACTTCATCATAAATCTCCTGTTCTCTTGTCGTGAGATTTACATTGATTTTATGAGCTTTTCGCTCGGTCTGCTGCCTTTCATCTGTCGAAACCTCTCGCTTGCGGGTTCTTGAGAAGACATTGTTTATTGAACTCATTGCAGATATATCGCTCTGCAACTGTGCTCTTAAAGCAAGCGTGTCTTCCTTGTCGAGCATTTTCAGAATCTTTTCGTACAAAGGAATACCGGAATAGACCTCCTTTACAGTAGAGTCCGTAGTATAGAAATCATAGCCAATTTCGTGCATTTTCTTGATGTCTCCATTGGTCAACAAATCCTTAATCTTAGAGAGCGGTTCATTTGCATTAAGCATTGAGATCGCCTTTACAAATGGTCGGTTTGCACTTATCAAGTTTCGGAAAACTTCTTGATTATCAAAATCGTATGGTTCGAGAAGATGTAACAAGTTATATAGGTCATTCTCGCCCAGCATTATTGGAGTTGCCGTAAGAAACACTACCGAATCAGCATAATCCAGTATGCGGGTCATGCCTCGATACGTCTGTGTTTCGTTATTTCGCATCTTATGTGCTTCGTCACAGAGCACGACCGAATATTTACGCTGCCCGGATTGTAAGAATTCAATCAGAGCATTTGTAGGTCCGGCATCATCACTGCTTTTGCTATCATCTTTTCGTTTGGCACGGATTTTATCATAGTTCAAAATTCCCCTTGCATTTTGTGGATGAGCCTTGAGGTCTTCAACCGCATCATTAAGAGATTCGTAAATTTTGAACGAAAGCCCGAATTTTTCTTGTAGTTCAACTTGCCACTTGATTTTAAGTGAATTAGGACATACTATGAGTGCAGTCTTAAACTCCTCCCTCGCTTTAAGTTCAAGAAGGATATGACCGGCCTCGATAGTCTTACCGAGACCCACTTCATCAGCAATGAGGATTCGGCGGGTGTGGGAGTTCAGGAATTTCAGCAATGGCTTAAACTGATAAGCCTTAAACAGAGTTTTCGATGCTTTTAGAGAAGAAATAGTGTTGTTATTGGAATTATTGATCTTATAGGTCGTGTTAACAAGCACAAACTGATCACGATTGCCAAAAATTCCCTTGCGGACACGCTCAAAAGGATTTTCAATCTCAAAGAACCCGTCAAGATTTTGTTCAAGACAGGTTTCCAGAGACTCATTATATCTTACACGATATAACTGACGGCCACGCGCCGATGGGCACACCTCACACACAACACCTTTTTGTTGTGTAACAATATTAAGAACAGTGTCTCCACATGAGAATTTAGCCATAATGCCTCCAAATTTTAGATTAAACGTGCTGTCAATCTCCTACAATACTTTCCACGTCAGTCGGTTTGCGTAGATCAATGCCTCTTGAAGCCACACTCTCAACTGGCAAGTGCAAAATTAGTAATTTGATTGAAGAAAACGATCAAAGGGCATTGAAAATTTTGATTTTTACGAGGTCTTCGGTTAATTTTATGCTGGATTTTACGAATATATGCAATCTTTACTCCGAGGTTAATAGATGATACATAATAGCAAAAAAAGGAGCACCGGGGTGGGCGGTGCTCCGAGAGGGATGAGTGTGTGTTTGTGAGTTAGACGTTATGAATAGTTGCTGTTTCGGATGTTACGGCATTGAGACCGGCGACATGGCACTTGATGAAGGCGGAGCCGGAGGCTGAGGCGCTACCGCCATTGGCGGCGAGAGCAGAGGCGTCGATGTGAGCCGAGTCGGAGGCGTTGAAGGTGATGACGTTGGTCTGACCGGCTACTTCGAGTTGGGCGTTGCCCGAGCAGTTGACGGCGAGGCGGTCGAGAGCGATGCGCTTGACATCGACCTCGGCGTTACCCGAGCCATTGATAGCCATGACGTTGCCGGTGAGGGTGCCAAAGTCGGCTTCGGCGTTGCCTGAGCAATCGAGGGCAAGGTTCTCGCACATGAGCTCGTCAAACTTCACCTCGGAGTTGCCCGAAGCCTTGACGGCTACGTTGGAGGCGATTACGCCGACAAATTTCACTTCGCTATCGCCGGTGGCAGAGATGGCGAGGGCGGTGGAGTTCATGGGAGATGCTACCTTGACCTCGGCATTGCCGGTGGTGCTGATGGCGTCGAGTGCGGGACCGGTGAGGGTGACCTTGATGTCGCCCTGTGCGTTGCCGGTGGAGGAGAGGGTGAGGATGTTATCAACTACGGTGGCTTTTACCTCGACACCTGCGGGAGCATTGACCTTGGCGCTCACCTTGGTTGAGGGGGTGTAGGTCACCTCGATGTTGCCGCTAACGCTGATGCCCGAGAATTTGCCGTTGATGTCCAACTTGGTTGACTTGGCGTTGCCCATAATGGCGACTACCATGATTGCTACGAATGTAAGGAGTAATTTTTTCATGATTCTATGTTGTTTCTTTTGTTTTTTCGTTTCTGTACATAAGACGACACGAACTTACAAAAAATGACAAGCACCTATGAGATTTAACACTCTTTAACCTACAAATCCATCTACAAGCCCTCTATTCAACGTAATAATGTGTAACTTTGCCAATACAAAACGTTAAAACCAAATCCTTAGATAAAGACATGAAGAAACTGTTAACAAGCATTGTTGCAGCGATAGCCGCCTTGATGGGCTGGTCGCAGCAGCCGACGACCACAGTGAGCCACCCACAGTGGAGCCGTAGCGCCGTCATCTACGAAGTAAACTTGCGCCAATACACCAACGAGGGCACCCTGCGCGCCTTCCAGGCACACCTGCCGCGCCTCAAGCGCCTGGGTGTCGACATTCTGTGGTTTATGCCCATCCACCCCATCTCGGAGTTGAACCGCAAGGGCGAATTGGGCAGTTACTATGCCGTGCGCGATTACAAGGGCGTAAATCCCGAGTTTGGCACCTTTGCCGACTTCAAGGCAGTGGTGCGCGCCGCCCATGCTTTGGGCATGAAGGTGATTATCGACTGGGTGCCCAACCACTCGGGCTGCGACAACGCCTGGGTGAGTGAGCATCCCGACTGGTATGCCCGCAACGAGCAAGGCGAGATGTACGGACCCTTTGACTGGACCGACGTCTACAAATTTGACTACTCCAACCCCGATATGCGCCACGCGATGATTGACGCGCTGCAGTTCTGGCTCCGCGAGGCTGATATTGACGGCTTCCGCTGCGACGTAGCCGGGCAAGTGCCCGTGGACTTCTGGGACGAGTGCCGCCCGGCATTGGAGAGTGTCAAGAAAGACATCTTCAT
>JBJEDD010000009.1:0-3417 GCA_051871715.1 Muribaculaceae bacterium
TTCTGTCCAAACTTGTTCAAGAATACGAGGATATTCACTATCCTATCGGAGAGCCTTCATTGATTGATATTCTCGGCGACTGAACTTGGTACACCAATTCATTTTTTACCAACTTTCGTATCTAAACACTTTAGAAATGGAAAAAAATAGTAATGAGCTTTGGCAGGCGGACAAGGAATTGTTCGCTACAATGAAAACTGCTTGTATTACGCCTGAAGAATTGAATTTCTTTTTTAATATGAAGTTCAAAGAAGAACACGAGCTGTCACTCTCAAACGACCTTATTATGTCAGAAAAGGAGAATACTTACGGCATATACATTGTTCGAGAGTTATACGACGAGTATGTGATTGGGTGCATTGACAATCCTAAAAACGAGGTTCACGTTATGAATCTCTCCGAAGCCCTTAGTGTCAAACTCTCGGAGATTGGTATTAATAGGAATGAATCCATTTTTGAATGGCTTCGCTCAATCAACTACAAGGGAATATCATTTAACCATAACTATGATAATTTGTGACTATGGGAAATGGTAGAGTATACCCCGATGGTGGTTTTAGCGGTAAGAATGCTAAGTATGAGGTGATTGGAGGATACAAATACGCTAATGGTCTAAAAGGAGCTATTGTCAAACGTAAGGATGATGGAGATTTCCATTCAAATCTTCCACAATTCGCTAATACTTCAGATATGTACTTCCGTCGTAACGCAAATGGTGTTTGCCAGGCTCGTGTTTATATCGATCATGCGACATTTCTTGACTTCGATTGGAGCCATAATCACACAAATAAAGAAAATGGTCGTAGTGTTGGTTAAATAATGTTAAGCAATCACTTGCCGTGTTAAATTTTTAGCCTTTTCGCCGCTTATTCCTCCTCCCCGCTTGCATATCACCCGTTTTTTGTGTAATTTTGCACCACTTCAATGAGTTGGAGGAGGCTTACCGCTTCCTCCTTTTATTTAAAACTAAGATGATAGACAAGGATTTACTCTCACGCACCGTCGAGGACTTCGCCACTGACAACAATCTCTTTGTGGTCGACATAAGCATCGCGCCCGCCAACGAGATCACCGTCGAAATCGACTCGATGGACAGCGTCGACATTGACACCTGCGCTGCCCTCACTCGTCGCATCGAGGAGGTTTTTGACCGCGATACTGAGGATTATCAACTCGAGGTAGGCTCCGCCGGGCTCACTTCTCCCTTCAAGGTGCGCCAACAGTATGTCAAAAACATCGGCAACGAAGTAGAAGTGCTCACCCGCGACGGTCGCAAACTCCGCGGCATTCTCATCGACGTCGCCGAGAATGGCGAGTTTGTCATCGAAGTCCCCACCAAGGTGCGCCACGAGGGTGCCAAGCGCCCTGTAGTCGAGCCCGTGCCTCACACTTTCTCCCCCGACCAATGCAAGTCGGTCTCTTACGTAATTAATTTCAAATAAGATACTTAAACCCACAAAAATGGCAAAGAAAGAGGAAACTCCCAATATGGTCGAGCAGTTTGCCGAGTTCAAGGAACTCAAGAACATCGACAAGTCTACAATGATTAGCGTCCTCGAGGACTCATTCCGCAACGTCCTCGCCAAGATGTTTGGCACCGACGAGAACCTCGACGTAATCCTCAACCCCGACAAGGGCGACGTGCAGATTTTCCAAAACCTCACCATCGTCCCCGACGGCGAAGTCGAGAACCCCAACCTCCAGATTTCGCTCAGCGATGCCCACGCCGACAACGACCCCGAGGCTGAGGTCGGCGAGGAACACACCAAGGAAATTTTCTTCGAGAAATTCGGCCGTCGTGCTATCCTCACTCTGCGCCAGACGCTCCAGAGCAAGCTCCTCGACCTCCAGAAGGATGCAATCTACAAGAAGTTCAAGGAACTCGAGGGCGAATTGGTAAGCGGCGAAGTTTATCAAACCTGGTCGCGCGAGACCCTCCTCCTCGACGATGACAAGAATGAGCTCCTCCTCCCCAAGAACGAATCTATCCCCGGCGACAAGTTCCGCAAGGGCGAGACCGTCCGCGCCGTCATCGCCAACGTCGACAACAAGAATAACAACCCCAAAATCACCGTATCGCGCACCAGCGACCTCTTCCTCCGTCGCCTCTTCGAGCTCGAAGTGCCCGAAATCCACGACGGCCTCATCAACATCCGCGCCGTCGCTCGCATCCCCGGCGAGCGCGCCAAGATTGCTGTCGAGAGCTACGACGACCGCATCGACCCCGTCGGCGCTTGCGTCGGTGTCAAGGGCTCTCGCATCCACGGCATCGTGCACGAATTGCGCAACGAGAACATCGACGTCATCAACTGGACCGCTAATCCTCAACTCTTCATCCAGCGTGCCCTCTCGCCCGCCAAGATTACATCGATGCGCATCGATGAGGACGAGAAGAAAGCCGAGGTTATCCTCCACCCCGACCAGGTATCCCTCGCTATCGGCAAGAACGGTCTCAACATCAAACTCGCCTCCATGCTCACCGGATACATCATCGACGTTTACCGCGACACCGAGGAGTCGGTCGAAGAAGATATCTACCTCGACGAGTTCAAAGACGAAATCGACGAATGGGTAATCGAAGCCCTCAAGAATATCGGTTGCATCACCGCTAAGAACGTCCTCCGTGCACCCCGCGAGATGCTCATCGAGCAAGCCGACCTCGAGGAGTCGACTGTCGACAATGTCATCGAAATTCTCAAAGCCGAATTTGAAGACTAAGCCCCACATCATCTCCACGAGGCTCGTTAACTAATTAAAAAACAAATAAAATCCATATATGGCGAAAACGAAAATCAGCACCGTCGCTAAGGAACTGAATGTGGCTCTGCCCACAGTATTCAATTTCTTGCGCGAACAAAACATCAGCATTGACGAGAGCCCCAACACTCGTGTTGAGGAAGATGTCGTCAAGACGCTGGTCAACAAATTTATGCCCGGCAAGGATATCTATTCTATCATTGGTCGCCCTGCCGCTCCCCAACCCGAGCCCGCTCCCGAGCCCGCAAAGCCCGCCGCCGAGCCCGCCAAAAAGCCTGAGGTGCTGACTTCGGAGAAAACACCCTCGCCTCGCATCATCGGCAAATTGGACCTCGACAGCAAGGGCAATCCGGTCATCAAAAAGGATGAACCCAAGCCCGAACCCAAGAAAGAGGCTAAACCCGAGCAGCCCAAGCCCCAGCCCAAGGTGGAGGAGCCCAAACCGCAACCCAAACCCGAGCCGGAGAAAAAGCCCGAGCCTAAGCCGCAACCCAAGCCCGAGCAACCCAAGAAAGAGGTTAAACCCGAGCAGCCTAAGCCCCAGCCTATAGTCGAAGAGCCTAAGCCCCAGCCAAAGGAAGAGCCCAAGGAAGAGCCCAAGCCCTCCGACGAGGTCTTCAAGCCCAATACCGAACGCCCCGAACTCAAGCTCAACATCGT
>JBJEDD010000009.1:3517-17373 GCA_051871715.1 Muribaculaceae bacterium
CAACCGCAACCAAGGTGGTGGCGGCAACAACAACAATAACAACCGCAACCAAGGCAAGTCCAAGAGCGAACGCCGCAAGGAGGCTCGCCGTGCCCTCACCCCCGAGGTCACCGAGGAGGACGTTTCAAAGCAGGTAAAGGAAACTCTCGCTCGCCTCACCGCCAAGGACAAGGGCTTGCGCAAGGGCGCCAAGTGGCGTAAGGAAAAACGCGAAAACGCCGCCGAGCGCGTCCGCGAAGCCGAAGCTGCCGAAGCAGCCGAAAATTCAGTACTCCGTCTCACCGAGTTCGTCACCGCCAACGACCTCGCCGTGATGATGAATGTACCTATCAACCAAGTAATTGCAACCTGTATGAACCTCGGCGTGATGGTGTCTATCAACCAACGCCTCGATGCCGAGACCATCAATATCGTCGCCGACGAATTTGGTTTCACCACTGAATATGTGTCTGCCGAAGTCGCCGACGCAATCCACCAAGAGGAAGACTCCGAGGAGGACCTCCTCCCCCGTCCGCCGATTGTAACCGTCATGGGTCACGTCGACCATGGCAAGACTTCGCTCCTCGACTATATCCGCAAGTCCAACGTCATCGCCGGCGAGGCTGGTGGCATCACTCAGCACATAGGCTCTTATAGCGTAACCCTCCCCGACGGGCGTCATATCACCTTCCTCGACACCCCGGGTCACGAAGCGTTCACCGCTATGCGTGCTCGCGGTGCCAAGGTCACCGACATCTGTATCATCATCGTTGCCGCCGACGACAACGTCATGCCACAGACCGTCGAGGCTATCAACCACGCCGCTGCTGCAGGTGTGCCTATCGTATTCGCTATCAATAAGATAGACAAGCCTCACGCCAACCCCGACAAGATCAAGGAGGAACTCGCCGCCATGAACTACCTCGTCGAGGAATGGGGCGGCAAATATCAGTCGCAGGACATCTCTGCCAAGAAGGGCATCGGTGTCGACGAACTCATGGAAAAGGTGCTCCTCGAAGCCGAAATGCTCGACCTCAAGAGCAACCCCAACCGCCGCGCCGTAGGTACTATCATCGAGTCTACCCTCGACAAGGGTCGTGGCTATGTCGCTAACGTCTTGGTACAGAACGGCACCCTCCGCATCGGTGATATTGTCCTCGCAGGCAACCACTTCGGTCGCGTCAAGGCGATGTTCAACGAGCGCAACCAGCGCATCAAGGAAGCCGGTCCCGCCATGCCGGCGCTCATCCTCGGTCTCAACGGCGCTCCCCAGGCAGGTGACACCTTCAACGTCATGGAAACCGAGCAAGAAGCCCGCGAAATCGCATCCAAGCGCGAGCAACTCCAGCGCGAGCAAGGTCTCCGCACACAGGTAGGTCTTACCCTCGAGGAAATCGCTCGCCGCCGCGCAGTGGGCAACTTCCACGAGCTCAATATCATCGTCAAGGGCGACGTCGACGGCTCCATCGAGGCGCTCTCCGACTCACTCATCAAGCTCTCAACCGAGGAAATCCAAGTCAACGTCATCCACAAGGCTGTGGGCGAAATCTCCGAGAGCGACGTCGTCCTCGCCTCTGCCGACGACCACACCATCATCGTGGGCTTCCAGGTGCGTCCCTCTATCGCCGCACGCCGTGCCGCCGAGAGCAAGGGCATCCAGATACGCCTCTACTCGGTTATCTATCAGGCAATTGAGGAAGTCAAGGACGCTATGGCAGGTATGCTCGCTCCCGAGATCAAGGAGGAAATCACCGGCAGCGCCGAGGTGCTCGAGACCTACCACATCAGCAAGGTAGGCACCATCGCCGGCGCTATCGTCCGCGAGGGCAAGCTCAAGCGTGCTCAGCGTGTGCGACTCATCCGCGACGGTATCGTCCGCTACACCGGCGAGCTCGGCTCGCTCAAGCGCTTCAAGGACGACGTCAAGGAAGTCACCATGGGCTATGACTGTGGCCTCTCAATCGCCGGCTTCAATGACATCAAGGTCGGTGACTTCATCGAAGGCTTCGAGGAAGTTGAGGTCGCTCGCACTTCGCTCTAATGCACCATATTCATCTCAACATAGGCTCTAATCAGGGCGACCGCCACCTGCTCATCGACAGGGCGGTCGCCCTGATTGCTCGCGCCTTCCCCGAGGCGACTATCATCGCTGCCCCCGACGTCGAGTCGCTCCCCTGGGGATACGACTCGCCTCACCCATTCATCAACCGCGCCATCATGCTCGACATTCCCGGCGACCTCGTCCCACTCGACCTCCTCGCCGTCACACAAGACATTGAGCAGCAGATAGGTGCAGCCACGCCGCATCGCCACCCCGACGGCTCTTATGCCGACCGCCTCATCGATATCGACATCATCGACTTCGACGGCTTGCAACTCTCTACTCCGACTCTCACTCTCCCTCATCCTCATGCCGCCGAGCGTCCTTTTGTCATCGAGCCACTCGCTCTCCTCGACCCCGACACTGCCCGTCGCCTCCGCAAGCATTAGTTTTTTGTTAAATTCTTGCAATTATGTGGATATATTGGCGAATTATTAGTAATTTTGTGGCGTAAATTTCATTGTATGGAGAAGCATATAGATTATCCCGAAACCATTCAAATACGTGATGGTGTATTGAAATTCAGCGAAATAAAGAACGAGTTCTTCTATTTCCACTACACCCCGCAGAGCAATTTGCGCATGGACTTTGAGAAGGAGCCGACTCGCATCAACGGCGCCCTTATCATCTTGGTCCACGATTGTCCCGACTTTGAGATGGAAATCAACAATGAGCAATACACTGTTAAGCCCAATTCGGTGATTTTCATCTTCCCGGGCAACATGGTGATGGTCAAGCAAACTGCTACAATGCACACCACACACAAGGTCGACTACGAGGCTCTTTTCCTCAGTACGCCCTTCTTGCAGAACATTAATATTAATGTGTCGACAATCCCCATGCCCACCGTCAAGATGCGCGCTGAGCAGGTGCGCAACCTCGATAAGGATGAGTTTGACCTCATGGCTCGTTACTTTGAGTTAATTTACATCAACTCAAGCAAATACGACAACCGTCAGGTGAGCAAGAACATCGCCGCCAACCTCATCGCCGCCATGGTATACCAACTCGTACAGTTCTACCACAAGCGCATCGCCGAACTGCCCGAGGCAGGCAACACCACTACGGCTCGTCGCAACGAGTACGTCCGCGAGTTTGTCCGTCTCCTCCAGATACACTTCGCCTCGGAGCGCTCAGTCAACTTCTATGCCGACAAACTCTTCATATCCCCCAAATACCTCTCCCTCTTGGTCAAGGAAGCCACCGGTCGCTCGGCGTCCTGCTGGATTGACGACTTCGTCCTCATGGAAGCCAAGAATATGCTCCGCTTCTCGGGCAAGAACATACAGCAAGTCGCCTACGCCCTCAACTTCTCTACTCAATCGTCCTTCGGCAAGTACTTCAAGCACCTCACCGGCATGTCGCCTACCGAATATCAAAAATCCTAACAGCCTACCATGCAACAAGATAACACCTCAACTCCCGAGAAACCCGTCAAGCGCACCGTCCTCGATGTCGATGACGTCATCGAGATGGTCCCCCGCCTCAAGGGGCACGAAAAACTCGTCAACAAGGTCCTCCACTGGATGTGTGTCGACAAGGTCAACGATGTCCACGACCGCGGCTTTGACAACCCCGGTCCTCCCTTTGTCAAGTTCCTTCTCGACGACTTCAACATCAAGCTCCGCATTGACAACGAGCAGGTTCTCGACAACCTCCCAGAGGGCGCTTTCATCACCGTGTCCAACCACCCCTTCGGTGCCCTCGACGGCATCACCCTCATCCACTTGATTGCCTCGCGCCGCCCAGAGTACAAGGTCATGGTCAACATGGTGCTCAACCGTATCACCGCCATGCGCCCCAACTTCATCGCTGTCGACCAATCGGCAAGCGACGACCCCGCCAAGAAGGCTGTCTCCATCCAAGGCATCCGCAAGGCGATGTCGCAGGTACGCAGCGGGCAGCCCATCGGCTTCTTTCCCGCCGGTGCTATGTCCAAGGTCAACTGGAAGTGGCAACTCATTGACCGTCAGTGGCAACCCAATATCATTCGCCTCATCCAGCAACTCAAGGTGCCCGTGATACCCATCTTCTTCCACGGCTCCAACTCTTTCCTGTTCAATCTCCTGGGCGTGGTATGCTGGCAATTGCGCACCGTGCGCCTCCCCAGCGAGGTGTGGCGCAAGTGCAACTCTACGCTCCACATCAGCGTCGGCGACCCCATCTCGGTCGAAGAACAGTTAAAACACCAAGGCTCCCTCGAGGAATTCGGCGATTTCCTTCGAGCACAAACATACGCCCTACGCAACATTAAATGAGCGGATTAGTTCAACAATCATCAGCCGTCCTGCAAGCCAAGCAACGCTTCGGCATCGTGGGTAATGCTCCGGCACTCACCGCAGCCGTGGAGCGCACCCTCCGTGTCGCTCCCATCGACCTCAGTGTCCTGGTTATCGGCGAGAGCGGTGCCGGCAAGGAATTCTTCCCCAAGATTATCCACGCTTACAGCCCGCGCAAGCACGCCAAATACATCGCCGTCAACTGCGGCGCAATCCCCGAGGGCACCATCGACTCCGAACTCTTCGGACACGAAAAAGGCTCCTTTACCGGCGCTGTCGCCTCGCGCAAAGGTTACTTCGAGGAAGCCGATGGCGGTACAATATTCCTCGACGAAGTCGCCGAGTTGCCCCTCACCACTCAAGCGCGATTGCTCCGTGTCCTCGAGACCGGCGAATTCATCAAGGTCGGCTCCTCCGAGGTGCAGAAGACCAATATCCGCATCGTCGCTGCCACCAACGTCGATATGGAACGTGCCGTTGCCGAGGGACGCTTCCGCCAGGACCTCTACTACCGCCTCTCGACCATCCAGATAAACATCCCGCCGTTGCGCGACCGCGGCAATGACATCGCCCTGCTCGCCCGCAAATTTGCCGCCGACTTTGCCGAGCGCTGGCACCTGCCGCCCATCTCGTTCTCGGACGATGCTCGCAATACCTTGCTACGCTACCGCTGGCCCGGCAATGTGCGCCAACTAAAGAATATAGTTGAGCAAATGGCTTTGTTTGAGGCAGGTAACACCCTCGACACCGATGCTGTACGCCACTACATACCCGCCGAGACCTCATCGCTCACCCCGGCGATTTACAACCCCTCCAACGATGCCTACAAGCGCGAGCGCGATATGATGCTCTCACTCATCGTCAACCTCCAAAATCGTGTCGATGACCTCGAGAAGCGCCTCTCGGCTACTCCACAGCGTCCTGCCGAGACCAACCTCATCGGCTCGCACGACATCGCGTCGCATAAACTCAACAAGCATTCCATCAAGGACTTGTATCACGACGAGACCTCTGACAACGAGGTGATTGACACCCCATACTACACCAACGAGGAACCCGAGAAGCCGGCACCGTCATCCACGCCCGAGACCCTCGAGGAGCAGGAGCGTCGTGCAATCGCCGATGCCCTCGCTCGCAACAACGGACACCGCAAGCTCGCTGCAGCCGAGTTGCACATCTCGCAACGTACACTTTACCGCAAAATCAAAGAGTATGGCTTGGATTAATCGCACCCTCATCGCCTTGTGCGCCTCCCTGTGCATAGTGCTCACCGGCTGTGTATCATACACTTTCAACGGCTCGGCTATCGACTACAACGTCTATCGAACCATCTCGGTGTCGCAATTCCCCATCCGTGCCGCCTTGGTGTATCCGCCTCTGCAACAGACTTTTGAGACCGAGCTTGCCGACTATATCTCGCGCAACACTCGCCTCATCACCACCGACCCGCCCGCCGACTTGCAGATTGAGGGTGAAATCACCGGCTATACCCTTACTCCTCAGGCTGTTACCGAGGATGCTTATGCCTCGCAGACTCGCCTCACCATCACCGTCCGCGTCAAATACACCGACACCAAGAACGACAAGAACAGCATCGACCAATCTTTCTCGGCTTATCGCGACTTTGATGCCTCGATGATGCTCACCGATGTTCAGGACGACCTGTGCCAACAAATCTCCAAGGAATTGGTCGACCTCATCTTTAACGCAACCCTCGGCAACTGGTAATGGATAACTTCAACCAACTGATAATCAAGATAGCACGCCAACCCGAGGCACTCAGCGACGAAGACTTTGCCGCCCTCGCTCGCCTATGTCGCGACTACCCGGCAGCCGCCGCGCCTGCCGCCGCCATGCTCAAGTATGGCGACAATCGCCTCACCGACGAGCAACGCACTGCCCTGCGACACCGCATCGCTCTGCTTGCCGGCGACCGCAACAACATCATCGCGATGATTGACCCCTCGGGTCAAGGCTTCGACGACTTCTATCCCCCTGAGCCACAGGTTACAAAGCCCTCAACCGATACGGCTATTGACACCTTCCTCGCCACATACGGACACCGCTCGCCCGAGGAGGATGCCCTGCTCGAGCGCATGATTTTCAACCCCGTGCCCGAGTATGCCGAGACCCTCGCCAAGACAGAGCCGGCACCCTCGACGGCGCCCGCCGGCTCACAGGACTCGCTCATCGATGCCTTCCTCGCCGCCAATCCCGTCGACGAGCCGGGCGATAATCTCCCCATTCAGCAAGAGCCGACACCCGAGCCGCCTCAGGCTCCGGCTGCCCCCGCCAAGGAGGATTCCGTACCCAATAACTCGCTTTTGAGCGAGAGTTTGGCTAAAATTTTCATAAAACAGCAGCGATATGACCGCGCATATGAAATTATTGCCAATTTAAATTTGAATTATCCGGAAAAAAGTTGTTACTTTGCAGACCAATTGCGTTTCTTGCGTAAACTGATGATAAATCAGCGCCACACTCCCGGCAACAAGGCGCAATAAACTATCGATAAATATACATAAAAACAAAAAATGAATACTCTAATCATTGTATTGACAGTCATCGTTGCGGTGCTCCTCATTTGCATCGTACTCGTACAGAAATCCAAGGGTGGAGGTCTCTCCTCCCAGTTCGGCAATGCCAGCTCACTGATGGGTGTGCGCCAGACCAATAGCTTCCTCGAGAAGACCACCTGGACCCTCGCAGCCCTCATCGGCATCCTCTCAATCATCTCGGTGTACACTATGCCCAAGGTGAGCGCTGAGACCGAGTTGCGCACCGAGACCACAGCCCCCGCGCCTGCTATGCCCACCGGCGACCAGTTTGGCTCTGAGGCTCCCGCCGCTCCCGCAACCCCGGCTGCCGAGACTCCCGCTCCTGTGGCTCCTGCCGCTGAATAAGAAAACGTTTCATATTTATAATACTCCAACCCGGCGGCGCTTTGCTCGTCGGGATTTGGTGTTTAATCGCTAAGCTCATGCAACGCTCCGACTTCGAACTCATGGCACCCGTCGGCTCGCGCGAGTCGCTCGCCGCCGCCATCAATTCCGGTGCCGACGCCGTATACTTCGGCGTCGAAGGCCTCAATATGCGCTCCCGTTCCAGCGCCAACTTCACCCTCGACGACCTTCGCGATATTGCCGCCACCTGTAACGCCCACGGCGTGCGCACCTACCTCACCGTCAACACCATCATGTACGACGGTGACATCGACACCATGCATGCTATCGTTGATACCGCCGCTGCTGCCGGCATTACTGCCATCATCGCCTGCGACATCGCCACAATCCTCTATGCCCATAGCCACGGCGTCGAAGTCCACATATCCACCCAGTGCAACATCTCCAACATCGAGGCGGTACGCTTCTATGCCCAATGGGCTGATGTTGTGGTCCTTGCACGCGAATTGTCGCTCGAGCAAGTCGCTGCCATCTCCGAGGCTATTCGCCGCGACGACATCCGCGGTCCGCGCGGCGAGTTGGTCCGCATCGAGATGTTCTGCCACGGTGCCCTGTGCATGGCGGTATCGGGCAAGTGCTACCTGAGCCTGCATCAAATGAATTCCAGCGCCAACCGTGGGGCTTGCACTCAGATATGCCGTCGCGGCTACTCGGTCACCGACCTCGAGACCGGTGACCAACTAAATGTTGAGAACAAATACATCATGTCGCCCAAGGATCTCAAGACCATCCACTTCCTTAACAAGATGGTTGATGCCGGGGTCACCGTGTTCAAGATAGAAGGGCGCGCCCGAGGAGCCGAGTATGTCGCTGCCACCGTCACTTGCTACTCCGAGGCACTCAATGCCATCTGCGACGGCACCTATGGCGAGGACCTCATTGCTCGCTGGGACGAGCAACTCGCCACAGTATTCAATCGCGGCTTCTGGAACGGCTACTACCTGGGGCAACGCCTGGGCGAATGGTCATCGAAATATGGCTCGTCAGCCACACGCGTCAAGCACTATATCGCTCGCGGGGTCAAGTACTACTCGCGCCTTGGTGTGGGTGAGTTCTTCATGGAAGCAGGTGAATTGCATCCCGGCGACGAGGTCCTTATCACCGGACCGACCACCGGCGCAATCACCATCACCGTCGAGCGCATCGATGTCGATTGCCATGCCGTCGACCGCGCCGTCAAGGGGCAAGCATTCTCAATTCCCGTCCCCGCCAAAATCCGCCCCTCCGACCGCCTCTACCTCTGGTCCCCCACCAACCTCAATCCCAAGTAATTGAACTTAAAAACGGAGGTGATTTAGACAATAGGAAGGCTCGCTCGGAAAAAGAAACGCTTATTACAAGCATGACGATTACGCAGACCTTCGGCGACTGGCATTGGGGGAGTTCGCAGTCCGGTACATACGCGAAGTTAATTTATAGGGGTAAGAGGTGATTTTGCACAGTCGGGGAAAAATGCTTAAATTTGTGAGTTATTTGAGACGAAGATGAAAAAGATACTAATCATAATTGGGCTGAGCGTGGCGGCATGTATCGCTGTGTCGGCAGGTAGTACACGTGGTGACGCGTCGCGCAACATCAAGATTTTCAACAATATATTCCGCGAATTGCAAGCCGGATATGTCGACACCTTCGACATTGATGCAGTGACTCGCACCGCTATCGACGCAATGCTCGCACAGATTGACCCCTACACCGAGTACTTCTCGCCCGAGGAATTGGATGAGTTAACAACTATCTCGGAGGGCAGTTACAGCGGCATCGGCTCATATATCGGGCAGCAGAACGGGCGCGTATACTTCTCCGAGCCGGTGTGGGGCTCGCCCTCGCGCCTCGCCGGCATACGCCACGGCGATGTCATCTTGTCGATCGACGGGGTCGCTGTGGACAGCGGCACTCCTACCGATGTGGTGTCGCGCAAACTGCGCGGACCGAAGGGCACCATGGTGAGCATCAAGGTGCGACGCCCCTGGGTCGAGGATTCCATCCTCACCTTTGACATCAAGCGCGACTATATCAATGTCAATCCTGTGCCTTATTACGGTGTGGACAGCGCCGGAGTGGGGTATATAAAATTAACAACATTTAACAATAACAGCGCCGAGGCAGTGGGGCGTGCACTGACCGAGATGAAGGCAAACCCGGCACTGCGCGGGGTAATCCTCGACCTGCGCGACAATGGCGGCGGCTTGCTGGAGAGTGCTGTGGAGATAGTGGGACACTTTGTGCCCAAGGGCACCGAGGTGGTGCGCACACGAGGCGCCGACCCAACAAACGAGAAAATTTATCGCACCACGCGCAAGCCCATCGACACCAAGATACCCTTGGTGGTGATGATTAATGAGAACTCGGCATCGTCGTCGGAGGTAGTAGCCGGTGCCTTGCAAGACCTCGACCGCGCCGTGATTGTGGGCATGCGGTCGTATGGCAAGGGCTTGGTGCAGAACACTCGCCCCATTGTAGGCGGAGGCATGCTCAAGGTCACCGTGGCGCGATATTACATTCCCAGCGGGCGCCTCATCCAGGCATATACATATAGCCATAACCGCGATGACAACTCGCCGATGCGTATTCCCGACAGCCTCACCCGTGTGTGGCACACGGCAGCCGGGCGCGAGGTGCGCGATGGCGGCGGCATCACCCCCGAGGTGCTCGTGTCAGATACCACGATGAACTCTCTGCTGTACAACCTGCACACCGGCAATTGGATTAATGACTATGCCAATCGTTTCCGCGCTCGTCACGACAGCATCTCGCTGCAATGGCAGGTTAGCGACTCACTGTTCAATGATTTCAAGGCGTTTATCGACCCGGAGAGGCTCAAGTATGATATGCGAGTGGAATATGGCATCAAATATCTGCGTCAAGCCGCCGAAGTTGAGGGGTATATGAACGACAGCGTGTCGGCACAGTTGGATTTGCTTGCCGGAATATTGCGTCACGACCTCGACCACGACCTTGAGTTCAACCGTGCCCACATCATCAAGTGGCTCGATATATACATCAACCAGCGCTACTTCGACGATAGCCGCGTTGAGGAAGTATCACTGCGCTATGACTTGGAGGCAGACACCGCTCGCGCCGTATTGCTCGACACCCCGCGCTACACACGCTTGCTATCCCCGGCAAAATAACGAATATGGCACTTACCATCAACGATATACGACAGCAATTAGTGGGCGAGGCGCGCCTGCGAGCCATCGAGGCTCTGATTGGCGGCAAGCATAGCCACGCACAACTATGCTCCTTGGCGGGGTCGGCACCGGCGATGGTGCTCGCATCGCTACCGGCGGGCAAGGTGCCCGTGATGGTAGTGGGTAGCGACCCCGACGATGCCGGATACTTGTATCACGACCTGGCTCGTATCCTCGGCGAAGATGCCGTGGTGTATTTTCCCTCGGGTTATCGCCGCGACATCCGCTACGGACAGGTTGATGCCCCCTCGGTGGTGTTGCGTACTGAGTGCCTGCGTCGCATAGGCGCCGGCGATACCACACTGCGCTTCGTGGTGACCTCGCCCGAGGCGCTCGCCGAGCAAGTGGCTCCGCGTAGCGAAGTCGCCGCCGACACCATCTCGCTCTCCATCGGCACCAAGATGAGCCTCACCGACCTGCAACAGCGCTTCCGCGACAAGGGCTTTGTCGAGGTGGATTATGTGTATGAGCCGGGGCAATTTGCCGTGCGTGGCTCCATCATCGATATCTTTGGCTACGGTGCCGAGTTGCCGTTCCGCTTGGACTTCTTCGGCGAGGAACTCGACTCGATACGCGCCTTCAACATCGAGACCCAACTCTCGGAGTCGCGCTTGCAACATATCGACATCGTTGCAGATATCGAGAGCCGCACCACCGAGCGCGGATTGTCGATGCTCGAATACATCGACCCGGCAACTCTCATCGTCATTCGCGAGCCCGAGCGCATCGCCGAGCGCATCGCCGAGATTGCGGCAGCGCATCCTGCCGACAATGCCGTGGTTGCGGGCGACTTTGATGCCTCGGCATTCGACCGCGTGGTTGATGCTGATGCCTTTGCCCGGCAATTGAGCGGCTTCGCTCGCCTGTACATCACCGCAGCGCCGCCACAGCCCGGTGCCGAGGCAGTCATTGACTTCGGCTGCTCGCCCCAAGGACTGTATCACAAGAACTTTGACCTCATCGCCAAGGATTTCACCCGCTTGCTCGCCGAGGGCTATCGCCTGTACATCCTCAGCGACAACGCCAAGCAATTTGACCGCTTGCGCGCCATATTTGCCGACCGCGGAGATGCCATCGACTTCACCGCTGTCGACAGCACCCTCCACCAGGGCTTTGTTGACCAGCTGACCAAGATGTGCGTGTTCACCGACCACCAAATATTCGACCGCTTCCACAAATACACCCTGCGTAGCGACCGCGCACGCTCGGGCAAGTTGGCGATGTCGATTAAGGAACTCAATGCCCTGGAAGTCGGTGATTATGTGGTGCATCTCGACCACGGCGTGGGCAAATTTGCCGGACTGTTGCGCACCGATGTGGGCGGTCACCCCCAAGAGATGATTAAACTCGTCTACCAAAACAACGACATCATCTTTGTATCCATCCACTCGCTGCACAAGTTGTCGAAGTATCGCGGCAAGGAAGGCGTGCCGCCCAAACTCAACCGCATAGGCTCGGGGCAGTGGAACAAGGTCAAGGAACGCACCAAGGCAAAACTCAAGGATATCGCCCGTGACCTCATCTTGCTATATGCGCGGCGCCGCCAGGAGCGAGGCTTTGCCTTCTCGCCCGACACTTATATGCAGCAGGAATTGGAGGCATCGTTCATCTACGAGGACACCCCCGACCAACTCACCGCCACACGCGCCGTCAAGGCAGACATGGAGAGCGACAAGCCCATGGACCGCCTCATCTGCGGCGATGTGGGCTTCGGCAAGACCGAGATAGCCATCCGCGCCGCCTTCAAGGCAGCCACCGACGGCAAGCAAGTGGCTGTGCTGGTACCCACTACGGTGCTGGCGTTCCAGCACTTCAACACCTTCAGCGAGCGCTTGCACGACTTCCCGGTGCGCGTGGATTACCTGTCGCGTGCCCGCTCGCCCAAGCAAGTAAAGGAAATCCTCGCCGACCTCGCCGAGGGCAAGATAGACATCATTATCGGCACTCACAAACTCATTGGCAAGACCGTGAAATTCAAGGACTTGGGCTTGCTCATCGTCGACGAGGAGCAGAAATTCGGCGTTGCAGTCAAGGAGCGCCTCAAGCAGATGCGTGTCAATGTCGACACGCTCACCATGAGCGCCACGCCTATCCCGCGCACCCTGCAGTTCTCGCTGATGGGTGCCCGCGACCTCTCGGCAATCACCACACCGCCCGCCAACCGCTATCCTATAGTCACCACAGTCACCACATTGGACGATGATATGGTCGCCGAGGCTATCAACTTCGAGATGTCGCGCGGCGGCCAGGTGTTCATCGTCAACCATCGCATCGAGGGGCTCTATACTCTCGAAAATATGGTGAAACGCTTGGTACCCGACGCTCGCACCGTGGTGGCGCATGGGCAGATGCCGCCCGAGCAATTGGAGAAGGCTATTGTCGACTTCGCCGCACACGACTACGACGTATTGTTGTCGACCACCATCATCGAGAGCGGTGTGGATATGCCGCGCGTCAACACCATCATCATCAACAATGCCCAGAACTTCGGTCTGAGCGAGTTGCACCAGTTGCGCGGACGCGTGGGGCGCAGTTCGCGCAAGGCATTCTGCTACCTCGCCGTGCCCGCCGGCGCTCCGCTGAGCGATGTGGCTCGCCGCCGCCTGCAAGCCATCGAGAGTTTTGCCGACCTCGGCTCGGGCATACAGATAGCCATGCAAGACCTCGATATCCGCGGCGCCGGCAACCTCCTGGGTGCCGAGCAGAGCGGCTTCATCGCCGACCTGGGCTACGAGACCTATCAAAAAATCCTCAAAGAGGCTGTCACCGAGTTGCGCACCGAGGAATTTGCCGACCTGGAGACCGCCGACAACGATATCAACGACAGCGAGGACTTTGTCGCCGAGTGCACCATCGAGTGCGACATGGAATTGTCGCTGCCGGCGACCTATGTGCCCCAAGCATCCGAGCGCATCGCCTTGTATCAAGAACTCGACAGCATCGAGCGCGATGACGCCATCGAGGCATTCGCCTCGCGACTGCGCGACCGCTTCGGACCACTGCCCGAGGTCACCGTTCAGTTGCTGCAAGTGCCACGCTTGCGCCGCTTGGCACGGCACCTCGGCATCGAGAAGGTCAACCTGCGAGGCGGCGTCATGTACATATACTTTGTGGGCGACGAGAACAAGGCTTACTATATGTCACCTATGTTCGGGCGCATCCTCACCTACC
The DNA here is from genome assembly GCA_051871715.1 of Muribaculaceae bacterium. GTDB lineage: Bacteria > Bacteroidota > Bacteroidia > Bacteroidales > Muribaculaceae > CAG-873. The sequence continues at coordinate 17,202 of JBJEDD010000009.1, forward strand.
TCAATATGCACCCTCGTCGCGTGCAGATACGCCAAAACTCCGCCCGTCGCAGTTTTGCCATCCTCAATGTCAAAACCATCGACACCGCGGTGAACATTTTTGAAGAAATACTATCACTTCCGTCTGTATGAAAAAGATATTCAGCGACCCTAAACGCTTGTTCTATTGGCTG
>JBJEDD010000010.1:0-4395 GCA_051871715.1 Muribaculaceae bacterium
TAATCGGGATTTTTGAAGCCAATTATTTGCAAAACGAGAATTTTCGGCGTAACTTTGCAGCACGATAACTGAATCACCTATCTACTTAGTCTTAGACCCGATTATTTACATTCCCTATTTGGCAAAAGAATCTAAGCTAAGGCAGAATGAAAAAGTTCGATGCGATGTCGCGCTCATCATTCAATAGGTGTTGTGATAAGTAAGTATGATATAATCTCTGCACTGTGAGAGCTATAAAACAACTCATCAACACAGATTATGCCTATCGGCTTAGGTCCTTATCATTGTCGAAATGACGAGGACTTTTTTTATACCCCCCCAATTGTTGATGTTTTATTGAATTTGCAAGCAAATATTGGAATAATTGTCATTTTGTTTGACCATTTGCCGAAAATTTGTTAAATTTGCACCGAATTTTTGTAAATTCTACTGAATAATTTATGTACCTTAAGTTAAAGAAAGGTCTTGACCTACCCATCGAAGGCGCATTGAGCGCCGCCTCGCCCGTGAAAAGCATCTCGCCGGTGTGCTGTGCAATAGTACCCGACGACTTCCCGGGGTTCACCCCTAAACTCATTGTGCGCGAGGGAGATCACGTAGAAATCGGTACTGCAATAATGCACGACAAGGCACACCCCGGAGTGTGCCTATGCTCACCTGTAGCCGGCAAGGTGAAAGCCATTGTCCGCGGCGAGCGTCGCAAGATACTGCGTGTGGAAATAGAGAATAACAACAGTGATAATAGCCTCACATTCGACATCAAACGTCCCATAGTGGAATTGCTCGGTGCAGCCGGGCTCTTTGCGATGTTGCGACGTCGCCCCTACGATGTGGTGCCCGATCCCGATGTGCGTCCGCGCGACATCTTTGTCACCGCTATGGATACCGCACCGCTGGCGCTGTCGCCCGTACAGATGCTCCCTGAGGGCGCAGACAAGGCGCTTGCCGCCGCAGTCAAGGCTCTCGCCACCGCTACCGACGGCAAGATTTATGTCAGCCGCCGAGCAGGCGAATTGGCTGACATCCCCGGTGCCGAGATGGTGGACGTTGAAGGCAAACACCCCGCCGGATGTGTAGGTGTACAGGTTGCCAATATCGCGCCCGTCAACAAGGGCGAGAACATCTGGACCCTCGACATCGTTACATTGTATAGAATAGGACACCTGCTGCTCACCGGCAAGGTCGATAGTAGCGTCACCGTGGCAGTGACCGGACCCGAGGTAACGACGCCTTGCATCGTCAAGACAGCCATCGGTGCCGACATCAAGGCTCTCACCGCCGGGGTGCTCGCCAATAGCGACCACAATGTGCGCATCATCAGCGGCAACGTGCTCACCGGCACTGCAGTCAACGAAGCCGAGGGCTTCCTCCGCTTCCCCTACCGCCAAGTGACTGTCATTGCCGAGGGCAACGACGTCGACGAGTTTATGGGTTGGGCATCCGTTGCTCCGTCCAAGATGAGCATTTACCCCGCACTGCCCCTCCATTGGCTACGCCGACTTTTCCGCCCCGATGCTCGCCTCAATGGCGGTCGTCGCGCAATGATTATGAGTGGTGAATACGACCGCGTACTACCCATGGATATCATGGCTGAGTACTTGCTCAAAGCCATCATTTCGCGCAACATCGACGAGATGGAAGCCCTGGGTATCTACGAGATTGCACCCGAGGACCTCGCCCTATGTGAATATGTCGACACGTCAAAGTTGCCCATCCAGCAGATTGTGCGCGACGGGCTTGACTACTTGCGCAAAGAACTTGAATAATAACCTTTGACCGTCTAAACCTCAAGATAATGAGCAAATTACGCAAATTCCTCGACCGCATCAAGCCTGCGTTCCAGCCCGGCGGCAAATTGTCGGCGCTGCAGTCGGTATTTGACGGCTTCGAGACATTTCTTTATACACCACGCACCACCTCGCCGGCGTCGTACACCACACATGTGCACGACAGCGTCGACTCCAAGCGTGCCATGACCATTGTCATCATCGCCCTGTTGCCGTGCTTCTTCTTCGGCATGTACAACACCGGATACCAACATTGGTTGGCGGCCGGTGCAACAGAGTTCCCATTCTTTGACCTCATGTTCTACGGCTTCCTCGCCATCATACCCAAGGTGGTTGTTGCCTATGTCGTCGGCTTGGGTATAGAATTTATTTCGGCACAAATCCGACACGAGGAGATACAAGAAGGCTTCCTCGTCACCGGTATCATCCTTCCGATGGTGTGCCCGGTCGATGTACCATTGTGGATGCTCGCCGTAGCAACCGCCTTCGCGGTAATCTTTGCCAAGGAGGTCTTCGGTGGCACCGGCTATAATATAGTGAATGTAGCACTCACAGCGCGTGCATTCCTCTTCTTCAGTTACCCGGCATATATGTCGGGCGACAGGGTATTTGTTGCCACGTCGCAAGCCTTTGGCTACGGTCCTGCGGTTGCCGACGGCTTCACCTGTGCCACTCCTCTGGGACAGATAGCCACAGCCGGTGGCGAGACAGCCATCACAGGCATTGACGGCTCGGCAATTTCCACATGGGATGCTTTCATCGGTCTCATTCCCGGCTCCTTCGGCGAGACTTCAGTAATATGCATACTCATCGGTGCTGCCATATTACTCGCCACGCGCATCGCCTCGTGGCGCATCATGCTCTCGGCAGTGCTCGGTGCCCTGCTGATGGGATGGATAGCCAACTCGGCAGCCACTCCCACCTACCCGGTATCTTTCCTCTCGCCCATCGACCAATTGTTCCTCGGTGGCTTCGCCTTCGCAGTAGTGTTTATGGCGACCGACCCCGTTACTGCCGCGCGCACCAACACCGGCAAGTGGGTCTACGGCTTCCTCATAGGTGTAATCGCTGTGTGCATCCGCACATACAACAACGGCTACCCCGAGGGCGCTATGCTCGCCGTACTGCTCATGAACGTATTCGCTCCACTCATCGACTACTGCGTGGTCAGCGCCAACAAGCGCCGTCGCCGTGCTCGTTTAACCTCTAAGGCTTAATCACCATGAACAAGCAAAGCAATTCATATACAGTCATATACATCATCGTGATGGTGATTGTGGTCGGTGCCGCCCTCGCGTTCGTATCCATGTCGTTGCGCGAACGCCAGACCGACAATATCAATGCCGACAAGATGCGTCAAATCCTTGCCTCGGCTCACATTACTCCCGACACAGATATCAAGGCAGACTATAACCGATATATCACCGACTCGTTTGTGGTTAACGCCGCCGGCGAACGTATCGACGGTGTCGCCTTCGACATCAAAGTTGCCGAGCAAGTGAAACTGCCTGCCGACTCTCGTGCCTTGCCGGTATTCGTCGCCACCATGGACGACAAGACCACCAAGTACATTTTACCGGTATATGGCGCCGGACTGTGGGGCCCCATTTGGGGCTATGTTGCCATCAACGATGACGGCTCCACTATCTATGGCGCTTACTTCGCCCACGAGAGCGAGACCCCGGGCCTTGGTGCCGAAATCGCCAAGCCCGCTTTCAGCGACAAATTTATCGGCAAGCAACTCTTCAAGAATGGTATTTTCCGCTCGGTAGCCGTAGTCAAAGCCGGGCAGAAGCCCGCCGATGATGCCGACTATATCGACGGCAAGAGTGGCGGCACTATCACCTCCAAGGGCGTCGGCGCCATGCTCTACGACTGCTTGCAGCCCTATGCTCCGTTCCTCCAAACCCTTAAAAAATAACAGGCTATGGCAGAAAAAGTAACAAACAAGACGGTACTGTTCAATCCGTTCTCCAAGAATAATCCCGTAGTGGTGCAGATACTGGGTATCTGCTCTGTGCTCGCCGTCACCGCCCAATTAGAGCCTGCCATGGTCATGGGTCTGTCGGTGATTGCCGTCCTCGCCTTCAGCAACGTCATCATCTCCCTGATACGCAACACCATTCCCACCTCTATCCGCATCATCGTGCAATTGGTGGTCGTTGCTTCGTTGGTAATCATCGTCAGCGAATTGCTCAAAGCATATGCCTACGACGTGAGCGTCCAACTCTCGGTATTCATCGGCTTGATTATCACCAACTGTATCCTCATGGGACGCCTTGAAGCCTTCGCAATGGCTAATCGCCCCTGGCCCGCATTCCTCGACGGTGTGGGCAATGGTGTCGGTTACACCATCATCTTGGTCATCGTCGCCTTCTTCCGCGAACTCCTCGGCAGCGGCACCCTCCTGGGTTACCGCATTATTCCGCAGTCATTCTACGATGCCGGATACTCCGACAACGGCTTGATGATTTTGCCCCCGATGGCACTCATCGTTGTCGCCTGCATCATCTGGGTACACCGCTCTATCAACAAGGATTTACAAGATTAACAAGCACTTAGCATCGAAATAGTTATGGAAAACCTCAATTTGTTCATACGGTCGATT
>JBJEDD010000011.1:0-13083 GCA_051871715.1 Muribaculaceae bacterium
AATTGAGTTCTTCAAAAAAATTTACTAATTTTGCACTTGCCACTTGACTCTGCATTAACAATATTTTGAATTAAAACTTTGTCATTTGCAAGATTATCCGTAACTTTGCAAAGTTTTTCACGCACCTCGTTATGGGAAAGTTCTCAGCATACAAGTTGCCCCTGAAGTCGCTGCCCAAGGGAGTCCACGAGTTTGACTACAAACTCGACAAGGCTTTCTTTGCCAATATGGAATACGACGATGCGCGCGATGCCAACGTGGATGTCCACCTGCGCGTGGAGTACAACCACGACGCCTATCGCCTCCACTTCGTACTGCGCGGCTCGGTGACCATGCTCTGCGACCGTTGCCTCGACGACCTGGAGATACCCATCGACACCACCTACGACATCACCGTAGAGTATGGCGACGACTACGACGACTCCTCGGATGACACCCTCATCATCCCCACCGCCGACAACGACCTCAATGTGGCTTATATGCTCTACGACACCGTCGTACTCGCCATCCCCATCAAGCACGTCCACCCCATGGGCAAGTGCAACCGCCAGATGAGCGCCTTGCTCAAGAAGCACCAAACCGGGCTCGCCGATGAGGACTTTGACCTCGACGATATCGACACCGACGACGTAGAGCCTGCCGCCGACCCCCGATGGGATGCTCTGAAAAACATCGAAATTAACGACTAAATAACAAGCCCTGCCGTCGGGGCTCACAACAATAAAAATAATAACAAAAGTAAACAATAAAACATCATGGCACATCCTAAACGCAAACAATCGAAGACTCGCACCGCAAAACGTCGCACCCACGACAAGGCTGTCACCCCTACCCTGTCAATCTGCCCCAACTGCGGCGCTTGGCACCTCTGCCACACCGTATGTGGTGAATGTGGCTACTATCGCGGCTTGCCCGCTATCGTCAAGGAAGAGGCTGCCGTATAATGTCTCGACCCATGGCTATGAAAAACACTCCTTTCTCTTGTCAGTAAGGAGCGATTTTTCATATCCTGCGGATTTCTCACACATCCACTCTAACAGTCATAACAAAACATTATAACACTATGCTTAGCGCTCGCATTTCAGCCATAGCCTCCTATATCCCCGACGACGTTCTCGACAACGAGATGCTGTCGCAGATGGTCGACACCAACGACGAATGGATCACCACTCGCGTGGGTATCAAGGAACGCCGTATCCTCCACCGCGACGGCGCCGGCTCATCGTATATGGGCATCGAAGCCGTCAACAAGATGCTCGCCCAATACAACATCGCTGCCGGTGACATCGACCTCCTCATCTGCGCAACTTCCAACCCCGACTACCGCTTCCCCTCCACTGCATCGGTAATCGCTCACGGCACCGGACTCAAGAACGCTTACGCCTACGATATCCAAGCCGCATGCGCCGGCTTCATCGTTGCACTGCAAGATGCTGCCGCCTACATCAAGTCGGGCATCTACCGCAAGGTCATCGTGTGCTGCACCGAGAAGATGTCGTCTATGATTAACTACACCGACCGCGCCACCTGCCCCCTCTTCGGCGACGGCGCCGCCTGCGTATTGGTTGAACCCACCGACAAGCAAGGTGTCGGCGTCATCGACGGCTTGTTCCATGTGGACGGTCGCGGCCGCGAGCACCTCTTCATGCCCGCCGGCGGCTCGGTACTCCCCACATCGCAACAAACCCTCGACGAGGGCGGTCACTTCCTCTTCCAGGATGGTCGCAACGTATACAAGAATGCCGTAGTGGATATGCTCACCTCGACTCTCGACATCATGAAGCGCAACAACCTCAGCGCCGACGATGTCGACTACTTGGTACCCCACCAGGCAAATCTCCGCATCATCGAGGCTGTCGCCGACCGCGCCAAGTTCCCCATGGACAAGGTACTGGTCAACATCCAGCATGTAGGCAACACCTCGGCTGCCTCTATCCCCCTGTGTCTCGACGAATACAAGGGTCAACTCAAGCCCGGCGACCGCATCGTCCTCACCGCCTTCGGTGCCGGCTTCACATGGGGTGCTATGTACCTCGTGTGGGACCTCTAAGCCTATCCCCAAGCAAGTTTATTGCGGAGGGTGTGGGCAAAGTTAGACCCCGGAGCCATCAACACCTTGACCACAAACGGGGCGCGTGTGATGCCCACAACAGTGCCCAAATCTATAGCATATGAACGCCCGTCCAGCGCAATACGGAAATTACGCGCGCGGCTCTCGCAACTAAACGAGAGTCGCGCGTTGTCTGCTACCACCAGCGGACGCATCGACAACGAGTGTGCGGCGATAGGCGACAGCACAAATACCGGTGCCGAGGGCTGCACGATGGGTCCGCCCACCGACAGGTTGTAGGCGGTGCTCCCCGTGGGCGTGGCAATCAACAAGCCATCGCTGCGGTATGTGGCTAATTCACAATCATCTATACTTGCATGAATATTGATTATCGAGGCTCCGTCGCCCTTGGTAATCGCCACCTCGTTGAGCGCATATTGCCACCCGGTAATCCCCGGGCAGTCAACAGCCACCAGCGAGCGCTCCTCCACACTCATATCGGCGTGGCGCAGCAACTGCGGCAACCCCGGCAGGTCCTCAACGGCGATTGTCGACATATAGCCCAGATGCCCGGTGTTGACACCGATAATGGGGATTTCTTTGTCGGCTACCCACGCCGCGGTGCGCAGGAATGAACCGTCACCTCCGATACATACCACAACATCGGCATCGAAGTCTCCTCCCGACACCACGCGACTCACTCGCGGCAACACCTCGGGTAGCGTTTGCCACAAATAATCGTATATCTTGGAGTGCAGAATGACCTCATCGCCCATCTGTGCCATGGCATCAAAGAATTGGCGTATATACTGCAAGTAAGGCTCCTGTCGACGCGAGCCGTAGATGGCTATTTTCATATTATCAAATTGATAGGTAATGCATCAGTTCGTCATATCGTGCTCGGAGAGTATCGTCATCGGCATGTGGAGCCGAGCACTCCACGATGGTGTAGCCGTAGCGCTCCAACGACCGCGCCACCGGCTGCGGGTCGCGGCGTGCCACACGCAATGCCGTTACAGTCAAGCCGTCGCAGTCGATGGCTGTGACATTGAGGTTGAGCAAGCGCGCATCGGCATCCTCCACCGCGCGGGCTATCTCCGATGCCATATAGTCGCTCGGTCGACACGCTATCAGTAGCCGGCTACTCTCCTCGACAGGCGGAAAATTCACCTCGGCGCTCTCAAATTTTTCGTCTTTTGACACTTTTTCTTTTGTCATTCTATTTTTATGACTAATTTTGTATTCTGAATTCGTCACAAATATACGAATATTTTTTGATTATCAATTTCAAACAAAGAAAATATATTAAAAGTGAGCCAAGCCAAACCGACTACACATCTGAGCGTAAACATCAATAAGATAGCGACTTTGCGCAACGCGCGAGGCGAAAATCGTCCCTCGGTGGAGCAAGTGGCTGCCGACTGCCAAGCATTCGGCGCCCAGGGTATCACCGTGCACCCACGCCCCGACGAGCGCCACATCCGTCGCGCCGACGTCTTCGCCCTCCGACCTATCGTCAAGGTGGAGTTCAACATCGAGGGATACCCCGACGATACTTTTATGGAATTAGTGCGCCGCAATCGTCCCGAGCAAGTGACCCTGGTGCCCGATAGCCCCGACGCCCTCACCTCCTCGGCAGGTTGGAACGTGGCTGCCAATCACGACTTCCTGTGCTCCATCGTTGAGCGCCTCAAGGACTCGGGCATCCGCACATCCATTTTTGTAGACACTGACCCCGACAACATCCGCGCCGCCGCCGCCACCGGCACCGACCGCATCGAGTTGTACACCAAGCCTTATGCCGACCTCTACCCCTCCGACCCCGCAGCCGCTGTCGCACCCTACGTCGAGGCTTCGCGCGTCGCTCACAACCTCGGCTTGGGCATCAATGCCGGACACGACCTCTCGCTCGAAAATCTCCAATACTTCCACCAAGCCATGCCCTGGCTCCACGAAGTGTCTATCGGGCATGCCCTCATCTGCGATGCACTTTACCTCGGACTCGAAGAGACCATCCATCGATACCTCGCTTGTCTCCGCTAAATGTTAAACATTCTTAAATAATTCTCGATATGTCTTCACCCTCTATTTGGTCATTATTCGTCGATGGCGGCTGGATTATGATACCGCTGTCGCTCCTCGCCCTCATCTCCATCTACATCTTCATTGAGCGCTTCACCGTCATCCGTCGCGCCTCGACCTACGACGACGACTTCATGAAGCGCATCCGCGACTACATCCACGAGGGCGAATTGGAGAGCGCCCACAACCTGTGCAAGCACACCGACAACCCATGTGCTCGCCTCATCGACAAGGGCATCAGCCGCATCGGCCGCCCCATGAACGATGTGCTCGTCGCTATCGAGAATACCGGCAACATCGAGGTATCAACCCTCTCCAAGGGTCTCCCATGGCTCGCCACCACTGCCGCCGCCGCGCCCATGCTCGGCTTCCTCGGCACCGTTATCGGCATGGTGCAGGCTTTCTTCCAAATTGCCAATGCAGGCTCGGCTGCCCAGATTAGCACCTTTGCCGGAGGCATCTACACCGCCCTGTCGACCACCGTTGCCGGTCTCATCGTCGGCATCGCTGCCCTCTTTGCCTACAACTATCTCGTCGCTCGCGTCAACAAGGTGATGAAACTCCTCGAGGCTCGCACCATGGAATTTATGGACCTGCTCAACGAGCCGGCTTAACACACTACAGCTATGGCTCTCAAGCGCCCTAACGATATGCTCGCCACATTCTCGATGGCTTCGATGACCGACGTCATCTTCCTGTTGCTGGTGTTCTTCATGGTCACCTCGACCTATGTGTTCCCCACAGCCATCGATGTCACCCTCCCCGAGGGTGTCGAGCAAAGCCCTTCCAAGCCCGTCACTCGCGTGTTCATCGACCGCGACGGCGCCTACTACATAGGCTTCAACAATGCCTCGCCCGAGCCCGTGGCTGCCGACTCGCTCCTGCCCTGCCTCACCGCCTATGCCGACACCGCCGGCGCAGATGCCTCCATCGCTGTCTATGCCGATGTCGACGTGCAATATGGCAAGGTGGTCGAAGTCCTCAACCTCGGTGCCGCTAACTCCATCAAGATGGTCCTCGCCACTCGCGTCGGCGACTCCCAAACCCCGGTAACCCATGAATAATCCGCGCAACATCGCCCTGACGCTCACCACCCTCATCGGCGTGGCGGCTGTGGTGCTGATGATGTGCCTCCACCTCGCCATACCCTCGCAGCGCGAGTGGCCTCCGCGACACGACCACTCGGTAGCGATGGTCGATGACCAATTCTTTGACGTCGTCGAGGCTCCCGTTGCCATCCCCACCGTCGCCGAGAGCGCCTCGCCGTCGTACAACGACGTCAACGCCCGCAACCACTCGGTACCCGAGCCTACCACCGGGCACGACCTCCGCGATGCCGGTGCCGCCGGAGCGCCCCCTACTCCCACCACCTCGCGCAACCAATCGCAGGTGCAGCAGCAAGTTACTCCCCCACAACCCGCCGGTCCCACGCAGCAAGAACTCGCCGAGGCTGAGGCGCGTCGCCGTGCATCCTCTACCACTCGCAACGCCTTTGACCGCACTGCCGGCAACAACAACACCTCCAATACCGGAGCAACTCCCGGCAACTCGGGAAACCCCAACGGCTCGTCAAATGCCTTCAACGGCAATGCCAACGGCGAGGTCACCGGAGGCTGGGTTGTGCCTCGGTATGCACGCATCCCCGCCACCACCACCGGCTCAATCCGCGTCCGCGCCGTCATTGACCGCAACGGGCGCGCCACCGAGGTAACCCTCCTCGACGGCACTCCGCCCGCCGGTGCCGACCCCGCTCTGCGACAAGCCGTAATCAACGAGGTGAAAGCACGTCGCTACACCCGCGCCGACAACAACGCCCCCGATCGCTCCATCGCCATCATCACCTACACCTTCAAGTAATTACAAATCAGCAATTTATAGCAAAGCAACCATTGTTTGTTAAACATTATTAATGATTATTTACATATTTTTTGTTGTAGATTGCGTTTTATAGGCGTAACTTTGCACCGTATTAATGATTTGGAGCAATTCAAGAATAATCTTAAGTGATAACGTTTTGTTAGACTCACAATATATACTTGAATTTTGGTTATGAGGAAGGTGCGTTACTGCGAAGTAGCGCACTTTCATTGTTTTTTTGGGCATTTTTTATTAAATTTATGCTTATTATTTGAAATTTTTGCTAACTTTGCGACAAATTCCTAATACAAACAATAATGCTATGAAAAAAGTCTGTATAAATACGCGCGACGAGTTGCTGATATTGGACTTGGATAAAATTGCTTACTTCCAAGCAAACGGCAACTACACTCGCTTGACCTATATCAGCGGTCAGGCGCTCGCACTGAATATGGGGCTGTCCGGGGTGGAAAAACTGCTTTCGGCAACTTTGGCAAAGGGTACATCCTCATTCGTCCGATTGGGTCGCAGCCTCATCATCAATGAGAATTACCTCAGCAACATTAACCTCCTGAAGCAATACTTGGTGCTCAGCGACATAGATAGCCACCAGCACAAGTTGCCGGTGTCCAAGGCGTTGTTGAAATTGCTCAAGGAGAAGTTCACCAAACGATACGCCGCGGCACCCAAGGCTGAAGGCGCCGAATAACCCTTAAATTTTTTATGCCTGTATTCACCGTCGGCCGCAGTGGCGACCAAAAATTTGAAATAGGACAAGACCGACAATTTGTCCACAACGAGCATGTACGCATCACCGTCGACGAGCACTCCGACGACTGGTACCTCGAGGACCTCAAAGGGGGCAAAGGCAATGGTGTGTACCTCCGCGACAGCGCCGGCGACTTCCGTTTGGTCGTCAACTGCCACATCAAGCCCAACGATGTGCTGCGACTCGGTCCCGAAAATGCCAAGTCATTCACCTTCATGGCTCACCAACTTGTGGCACCTAACGACTACTCCTACGAGTTCAAGTACCTCCGAGCCATGGACAAGCGCTTTAAGAAAGCCGAGGAAGAGCATGCCGCCGTGGTCAAGAAGCACAACCTCAATATGATTATAGCCCCCATCATCTGTGTATCTTTGGTGGCTATCGTCCGCATCTTCGCGCCCATCGACCCCATGCTGATGCTCGCCCTCTGTGGTGTGGCTACCGCCGTACCTCCCGGCTTGCTCCGACTCAAATATCGCAGCGACGCCGAGCGACTCAAGCGCATCAAGGAAACCCGTGCCAAATTCCTGCTGTGCCCCAAGTGCTGGCGTGTCCTCTCCGACTACGACGTGCGCAACTGCAAGTGCTCGGTGTGCAAGGCTATGTAACTAATCGACAACAATCTCCTCATTATATATAATAAGACAATGAAACGCATCTTCACCGCACTGTTAGTCGCCATCGCGGCTCTGTGCACCCTCAACACTCAAGCCCGTACATTTGCCCTCGTGGTAGGCATCTCCAACTACGGCAACCCCGACCTCAACCTCACTCAACCCACCAACGACGCCAAGGCTTTCCGCGACATCCTCCTCACTCACACCAAGGATGTCACTCTCCTCACATCGTCATACGCCACCCCCGCCAACATCAAGGAGAAACTCACCGCCATCGTCAATCGCGCCGAGGCTTCCGACCGCATCATCTTCTACTACAGCGGTCACGGATACCCCGGCGGGCTCTATTGCTACAACGCCGAGTACCCCTATGACCAATTGGTACAACTGCTCTCAACATCCAAGGCTGGCGAGGTGGTGGTATTCATCGACGCTTGCCATGCCGGCACCATCGGCGGCGAAGTCGCTGACACCTCCAATTGGTACAACGGCATCCAAGCCGTCAAGGGACACGCCTACTTCCTCGGCTGTCGCCCCGAGGAGTATAGCATCGCTGCCGGATACTATCAAAAGTCCTTCTTCACCGTCGGGCTCCTCACCGGATACCGCGGCAAAGCCGACACCAACCACGACCGCAAAGTCACCATCCTGGAACTCTTCAAGCACATATATAAGGACTGTGTACGCCGCTCCGACGGCTCGCAGCACCCCATGCTCATCGCCCCCTCGACTATGCACGATGCCGTCTTGATTGAGTATCCCGAAGAGTAATTCTTCTTCGTCAGCGAAACAGCCCGTTTCGTCCAAAATTATAAAGGCTTCGTCAAAGACCTCGCAAAATATTTGCAAAAGGTCGCGACGAAGCCTTAACTTTGCAATGTAAACGATAAACAACCCAATTACAAAAACTCTAAAAAACTTAAAAGATATGGCAACAACTGACGCAACCTTATTTGTTGACCCCGCAGCCGAGGCAACACAACCCAAGAACAACGGCAACAAGTCGAATGTAGGCGTAGCAGCCGCCGCAACAGCCGCAGCAGGTGCCGGCGTAGGTGCCGCAGGTGTTTGGGCTGTCAACCAAGCCGACGATGCCGAGGAAGTTGAAGGTATCGAGATCGAAGAAGCCGAAAACGTAGGTGCTCACCGCACAACCACCGACAACGGTCAAGACCCCACTACCACTACTCCCGGCGCTAACACCACCACTCCCGGTGCTACAGCCCCCGGCGTGAACCCCGTCGCCACTCCCTCTACCCCCGGCGAGACCACTACTCCCGTCAACCCCACTACCGGTGAAACTCCCGTCGACCCCTCTAACCCTGCTAACCCCTCCACCCCCGGTGATATAACCGGCGAGACTCCCGTCAACCCCACTACTCCCCCCGCTGAAACTCCCGTTGAAGTTGACCCCCAAGTTACCGTCTCCGACCCCAATGAAATCGCCGACGCCGTTATCGCAGGTGAGGAAGTCGACCCCAATGACCTCGACGGCGTTTCGATGCTCGAATTCACCGATGTAGAGGTTGTCTACGACATCGAGGGTAACGCCACCACTCAAGCCACTTTCATCGACTACGAAGGCGATATGGGCGTAGCAGTCGACCTTGACGGTGACGGCATATTAGACGTTGCAGTCTACGATGACCCCCAATTCGGCTCATATAACATCAACGGTGCCGGCTTCACCGTAGCTCAAGCACAGGAACAAGCCGAAGACGGATACCTCGCCTACGACGAGACCACCGACAACATCGACGTGGATATCGACGACCAAGACATCATCATCACCGACGACTTAGCATAACGCCATGGCTCTCAAGGAAGGACAGAAAGCATTCAAATGCCCGGCATGTGGCAAGGTGCTCATCACCAAAGAGCCCGACAAGCCCGCCACCATCAAATTCACCTGCCCGGGTTGCGGCAAAGTCTTCGCCGTAAAATTCGATGGCAAAGCCGCCAAGAGCGAAGAAAAACCCGCCGAGAACAAATTCAAAAAAACTGTCGTGGCTACCCCCGGCTCGGGTACCATCATCCTCGACCCCGGCAGCATCATCGCCCCCTGTGCCACCCTCAAGGTGAATATCCACCGCCGTCTTCTCCCCTCCACCACCAAGAACTTTGACATCAACGGCTTCGGCTCTTACACCATCGGCCGCGAAGACAGCTCTTGCCCCAGCACCATTCAAATCCCCGGTGACCCCACTATCTCGCGCCGCTGCGCTTCTATCGACATCGAGAAGAGTCCCAATGGCAATGCCCTCTTCTTCTTCACCGTCATCAAGAGCCGCAACCCCATCAAGGTGAACGGCAAGGAATTGCACAACGGCGAAAAATTACAACTCAAATTTGGCGATACAATCGTCATGGGCAAAACATCAATAACTTTCACTAAATAAAGAATAAACAATAAACAAAAAACTCAAAAAAATATACGACTATGAAACTTGACTCAACCATCCATCCTTCGGTATACAACAACGAAATCAATGGTACCGTAAACGAAGTCGAAAAAGACCTCACCGAGCAATTCAACGAAGAAGAAAAGCCCGAAAAGGAAAAATCCTACAAGCGTGGCGCTGCCATCGCCGGTGCAGCCGCTGTAGGTGTTGCCGGAGCAGGCGCTATCTACGCCGCCACCAACGGTCAACCCGCCGAGGAGGAAGAAATCGAGGAAATCGTCTTTGAAGAAGATGAGACTCCCGCTGCCCGCCACACTGCGCCCCAACAGCAACCCCACACCGATGGTCCCCTCGACGAAGATCTCGACGAAGAACCCGTCCCCACCGCAAACGACAAGACCGACGCTGACGCAAACGAAGAAGAACTCCAGGCTATCCAAGACGTGCGCGGCAGTGACGAAACTCCCGAACAACCCATCGAAGAAGAGCCCGTCGCTGTAAACATCAATGATATCACCGGTGACATCGACCCCAACCAAGCCGTGGGCACCATCGTCGAAGGCGAACAAGTCGACGAGCCCCTCGATAACGAAAACGAAATCATCATTGGCGACCAATTCATCGACGATGAAGTGAATACCACAGAGATTATCGAGGCTGAAGCCGAAGATGTTGTTGATTGCCCCGACGACGTTATCGCTGACGACCCCTTCATTGGTGACCTCTAATCCTAATTCATCGCCACCTCTATTTTACCCACACCCCAACAAAAAAACATCATGAAGACATTACGCTACATATCAGCCTCTCTCGTTCTCCTCTCTTCCCTATATGGCAACGCACAGGTTGTAACCCCGGCGCGTGTAGTCGAAGAACCGGTCGAAACGACAGATACTGTTGCTGTCGAGGAAGGTCTCACTCGCGACCAAGTCCTCGCCGTAGTAGCCGAAGCCGAGAACGGCAATGCCGCCGCCATCAACCAACTCGGCGTATGGTACTACACCGGCGAAGGGCTCGAGCAAAACTTTGACCTCGCCGCCAAGATGTGGGCTCGTGCCGCCGAACTGGGCAACAACCAAGCCGTAGGCAACCTCGGCATATGCTACCAATATGGTCACGGCGTCGAAGCCGACTCGGTACGCGCCATGCAACTCTACAGCATCTCGCTGCGCAAGGGCAACCCCGAGTTGTTTGCCAACCTCCTCGTCGAAGCCGACCGCAAGTCGACATTTGAGTGCGCCGCCGTCGCTTACTTCTACAACAACGGCATAGGCTGCTCGCGCAACTTCTCCCTCGCCGGCAAATACTACAGTTACCTCGCCGCCAAGGGCGACATCCTCGCCACACGCAGCGCCGGCGTCGCTTACCTCAACGCCAAGGAATACCGCGATGCACTCAAGTGGCTCAAGAAAGGCGCCGACAACCACGACACCGTCAGCGAATACTACTACGGTCAGATGCTCGTCAACGGCATGGGCACCAATCCCGACCCCTCCAAGGGCTTCGTATACGCCCTCCGCGCCGCCGAGAAGGACCTCGCCAACGCTCAGTACTTCGTCTCCACTCTCTACCGCAATGGCAACGGCGTGGAAAAATCCGACTCCGAAGCCAACCGCTGGCTCCGCACCGCTGCCTTCCAGGGCCTCAACCGCGCAATGTTTGACTACGCTGTCGTTGCCGCCCGTCAAGACAACTTCATCGACGCCGCATACATGCTCTCTTGGCTCACCGCTCGCAACTCTTATATGCAGCAGATGACCGACCTCTTCACCTCAAGCGACTCCGCCAACTTGGTAGGCACCAACTTCCACAACTACATCCTCGCCCTCCGCGCCATCAACGCCGGCGACGAGAAAGCCTTCAAGACCGCCGTCAAAGCCCTCAAGAATTGCGCTGCTGCCAACGTCGACCTCCTCAACGTGATGATGACCCTCAGCCCCGCCAACCCCAAGCGCGACATCGCCAAGGGTCTCAAGGAACTCACCAAACTCTCTGACAAGGGCAACGTCGAGGCTACATTCCAACTCGCTCGCCTCTACGAACGCGGCACCGACGGCATCGCCCCCGACTACACCAAGTCTATCGAACTCTACAAAAAAGCCATTGAGGGTGAACACATCCTCGCCTGGATCAACTTAGGCAACTTCGCCTACGAAGGACTCGGCGAAACCAAGGATCTCAACGCTGCGGTGTCATTCTACACCAATGCATTGGACTCCGGATATATGTTTGCCGACGCTGCCAACCGCTTCCAGGATTGCATCGAACAAGGTGCCATCCACGACCCGGACCTCACCCCCAACCACGCTCCCTATGCAACGGCACTTTGGGATTTCCTCAAGATAGTTCCGTAAGGAACACTCTTTTCCACTGTGCTTTCCATTCTCCTCTCTCCCCCATTCTCCGACGTCTCAGCACGCCCGGAGAATGGCTCATTATATAAATACCTTTGTCTTTTCACTCCACATTTTACCAAATTGTCTTGTATATAAGACAAAAAATACCTGATTTTGTCCCATGCATAAGACAATAGTCTTGTTGTTTTTTGTTGTTTTTTCCTAATATTTTGGTCATTAGCCGGAAAAATACTATTTTTGCGAAAAATAAAGGATTATGGCAGAAATAATTGTAACAATAGACAATACTCAAGCTCTTGATAGTATCATCAATGCTATCAAGATGCTTCGCGGTGTTACTTCGGCAAAAGTATGGAAATCCGACTCTCCTAAGGTAACAACCACAAAGAAATATTCTCCCAAAATAGAAAACCTTCGCAAATTGTGCGGAACAGGTATTACTCAAGAGGACATTGCCAGCGATGAACGCCTTGCATATCTTTTAAGCAAATGAAAAGAGCGTTTCTTGATACCAATATCATCCTTGATTTCGTTACTCAGCGACAAGGATATGAGGAGGCATGTGATATCTTACAATTAGGCGAAGATAACCGTGCCTTTCTATGTGTTTCAATCCTATCAATGGCAAATACTGCCTACGTTGCACGAAGGGGTAGAACTCAAGATGAGTTATATGGTGTAATGTATGGACTTGCAGAGTTGTTTGAAATCTTAAAAATGGATGAATCCCAGTTAAAGGAAGCATTAACTATCAATGCGACAGATTTTGAGGATGTACTCCAATATATTTGTGCTATATCAAACAATTGTGACGTGATTGTAACAAGGAATATCAAGCATTTTAGTTTTTCCAAGATACCGGTCCTTACACCGTTGGAATTCATACAACAAGCTCGTTAAAATAGAGGATTTGCGGGGAAAGGGAAAAATTTGTAAATTTGCGCTTTAT
>JBJEDD010000011.1:13183-17079 GCA_051871715.1 Muribaculaceae bacterium
CGTTAAAATAGAGGATTTGCGGGGAAAGGGAAAAATTTGTAAATTTGCGCTTTATAAGCGATAAATACTTTACATCTATAATGTTGAAACACGTACTATTGTATACGGCACTGTCAGTGGCTACACTGAGCGCCGGCGCAGTGTCGGTGGTATCAACCCCCGGCAACTTGCACACCCTCGTCAGCAACCCCGCTACAACCACCGAGTTGACTCTTAGCGGTAGCATCAACGCTGCCGACCTCGACTTCATCGACACCGAGATGACCGCGTTGCAGACCCTCGACCTGTCGGCTGTGGAAATCGTGGCTTACAGCGGTGCCCGCCTGCGCGGCTCCTCGACCCACGACGCCGCCACCATCCCGGCACGTTGCTTCGTAGGCTCGCCCATCACATCTATCTCCCTGCCCAACAGCGAGTTGCTCTCTATCGGCGAGGCTGCATTCTCGGGTTCAGCCATCAAGACCCTCACATTAGGTGACAACGTGGTGTCTATGGGCACCGGCGCATTCAGCGGTTGCACCGACCTCACCTCTGTGACTATTGCCACCGATGCCCTTGCCGTGGGCGCATTCAGCGGCTGCACTGCCTTGACGACCGTATCCTTCACCACCGATGTCGCTCTGCCCGACTACGCCTTCAGCGGTTGCACCGCCTTGGCGACAGTCAACGGCTCCAACAAGTTATATACCATTGGCAATCACGCCTTTGCAAGTACCGGCGCTCTCTCAGCCTTATCCTTCGGCACCGACTTGACCGCCATCGGCGACGAGGCATTCTTGCAGTCGGGCATCACCGATATCGACCTCTCGCCCTGTGCCGACCTCAACAGCGTAGGCGAGCGCGCCTTCGCCCAAATGCCTGCCCTGAAGTCGCTCGACCTCGGCAACGCCGTCACTGTGGGTGCCGGCGTGGTTTTTGACTGCCCCGCACTCGAGCAAGTCGTCTACTCGACTCGCGCAACCGAAGTCCCCGACTATGCCTACACCAAGGACACTGCCCTCGACACCGTGGGCATCTTCACCGACAATGTCAGCGCAATCGGTGCCTACGCCCTCAGCGGATTAAGCCAAGTAACCTCCATCACCCTGCCCTCGTCGCTCACCTTCATCGGCGACCACGCTATGGAGAATATGACCGGGTTGCAGACCATCAACATCTCCATCACCACGGCACCTGCCACCGGCGACGCTGTGTGGAGCGGTGTTAACCAAGCCGAAGTTGCCTTGGTAGTACCCGCCGAGGCTTACGACTCTTACACCACCGCCGACCAGTGGCGCGACTTCGACGTGCGCAAGCCCAGCGGCATCGCCGACACTGCCACCGACTCCGCCGCCCTGCGCGTGCGCTTCGACGGCGACGTGCTCATCATCGACTTCGGCAGCATCGCTGCCTCTACCGTGGCTCTCTACGACATCACCGGCGCCAAACTCAGCGCCGACACCCCCGTAGTGGAGCAACAAGTCGCTATCAGTACTACCCATATCGCTGTCAATCAGCCGTTTATCGTGGCTGCCGCCACTCCCGAGGGTTTGTTGACCCTCAAAATCGCCAAGCAATAATGGGCAAAAACAAACTCAAGAAGTTTGCCGAAATGGACACCATCGACTTGGTGTTCCAATACCCCTACGGACGCTTGCGCGACGAGGGATTTGACTCTTTCCCTCTCCGCGGGCGCTGGGGCGCCGACTTCTTTGGCAACGACCACCCCATCGTCGTCGAACTCGGCTGCGGCCGTGGTGAATACACCGTGGGGCTGGCGCGTCGCTTCCCCGAGATGAACTTCATCGGCATTGACATCAAGGGCGCGCGCATGCACGCCGGCGCCGTTGAGGCTCGCAACGAGGGACTGCGCAACGTCGCCTTCCTGCGCACTTCCATTGAACTCATCGATGCCTTCTTCGCCCCCAGCGAGGTGTCGCGCCTGTGGATTACCTTCCCCGACCCGCAAATGAAGAAGGTCAACAAGCGCCTCACCGGCACCCGCTTCCTCTCGCTCTACCGCCGCGTGTGCATCGACGGCGCCGAGGTGTGCCTCAAGACCGACAGCCCATTCCTCTACGCCTACACCGGCGCCATGGTGCGCCTCAACAACCTCGACATCATTGCCGACACCCCCGACCTCTACGGCGGCGATATGGCTGATGACCCCATCCTCAATATTCACACCCACTACGAGAACCAATGGATTGCTCGCGGTCTCACTATCAAGTACTTGGTATTTGCCCTGCGTCACGACGGCGACCTGCTCGAGCCAGAGGACGACTTCGAGCGCGACACTTATCGCAGTTACTCGCGCGGCATCATTCAGCAAGGATTGCCCGAGCCGCCCGCCCAATCTGTTAATAATTCATAAAAAATGAAAACCCTATATCCCGCCCTTATCCTCGACGCCCTGCGCAAAGTTAAATACCCCGGACACAGCGACGACATCGTCACCGAGGGATATGTCGAGGACGATATGCGCATCGCCGGCGACACAGTGTCCTTCTCGCTGATTTTCGCCCACGCCACCGACCCCTTTGCCAAGTCGGTAACCAAAGCCGCCGAGGCAGCCATCCACGCCTTTGTCCACCCCGACGTCAAGGTCAATATCGCCGTGAAGGCGCCCACAACACCCACCGTCGAAGCCACTCCGGTACTCCCGGGTGTCAAGAATATCATCGCTATCTCCTCGGGCAAAGGCGGTGTAGGCAAGTCAACCGTCGCCGCCAACCTCGCAGTGGCTCTCGCCACCGAGGGCTACAAGGTGGGATTGCTCGACGCTGATATCTTCGGGCCCTCTGTTCCACGCCTCTTCGGCATCGAGAACGAGCAACTATACATGCACGAAGTCGATGGGCGCAACCTCATCATTCCCATCGAGCGCCTCGGCATCAAACTGCTGTCCATCGGCTTGGTCATCGACCCCGACAAGGCGGCTGTGTGGCGCGGCTCCATGGCTTCAAATGCCTTGAAACAACTCATCGAGCAAGCCGACTGGGGCGACCTCGACTACTTCCTCATCGATATGCCCCCGGGCACCGGCGACATCCACCTCACCCTGGTGCAGACCCTCGGCATCACCGGCGCCGTGGTGGTCACCACACCCCAGGAGATTGCCCTCGCCGACGCTCGCAAGGGTATTGCCATGTTCCGCGAGCCTCGCATTGACGTGCCCGTGCTGGGCATCGTCGACAATATGGCATGGTTCACCCCCGCGGCTCACCCCGACGAGCGCTACTACATCTTTGGCAACGACTCAGCCGTCGACCGTCTCGCCGAGCAATTTGACGTGCCCGTGCTCGCTCGCATACCCCTCGTTGCCGAGGTCGGCGACCACAACGATGCCGGCATACCCATCGCCGCCGTCGGCAACCCCATCGCTGCCGACTTCTTCCACCTCGCCCACGCCGTAGTCGAGGCTATCGACCACCGCAACAACACCCTGCCCCCAACCATCAAAGTCAACGTCAAATGATACTCGTAATCAACGGTCCCAACCTCAACCTGCTGGGACATCGACAACCCGAAATATACGGCACTCGCAGCCTCGACGACATCGCTCGCGAGGTGCAAGCCGCTATGCCCGATGCCCACTTCGAGTGGTTCCAGTCCAACCACGAGGGCGCCATCATCGACTATATCCACGAGGCGCTCAACTACCAATTGCCGCCCCGAGGCATCATCATCAATGCCGGCGGGCTCAGCCACACCTCTGTGGCATTGCGCGACGCCATCGCCGCCGTCGCCGACATCATCCCCGTCATCGAAGTCCACATCTCCAACATCTATGCTCGTGAGGACTTCCGCCACACCTCCCTTCTCAGCCCCGTGTGCCGTGGCACTATCACCGGCTTGGGCACCGACTGCTACCGCCTCGCCGCCCTCCACCTCGCCACCCTCCGCTGACCATTCTT
>JBJEDD010000012.1:0-4375 GCA_051871715.1 Muribaculaceae bacterium
TGTATTACGGCTCAAAGATACAACTTTTTTTTGAGACAGCGACCATTTTCCCCATTAATTTTTCATTTCAGCATTTTCTGTGTTCCATAATTAGACTTATAGCATATCTATTGTTTAAAGCTATTAGTGTCCACTAATGATAACCTGCAAAGAATGATACCAAGACAAATGTGTCACCAGTGGTGTCACATTTTCCAGGTCTGGATATGTTTATGATGAAAGGAGTAGCGGCTGCTACACCCGGGAGGGGGTGATAGCAGCCGCTACGTTGCGCAATTCAATAATTATGACGTTATTTTACAATAACCTTGGAGACGCGACCCGAGACGGAGCGTTGGATGTAAACGCCGGGGGCGGGGTTACCGGATACTTGCTGACCGGCAACGTTGAAGAGTTGAGCGGGAGCGTCGACGGCATCGTTGATGATGGAGTTGATCGATGCGTTGCCGTCGTACTTGACGGTGATGGTGGTGGATACGCCGGGAGCCGAGATGAGGACGGGGACGTCGGCGGCTTCATCGCCGGTAGCGACGATGTCGGCAACTGTCTCGCCATAGCGGCCGGAGAGGGTAACGGAGAGCCACTCGGGGAGGGGCGAGCCGTCGGAGAGGGTGGCGGTGAGTTGGCTGCCGTCGTAGTAAGAACCGAGGGCTACAGAAGCACAGCCATTGGCGTCGGTGGTCACTTCCTCGGCAGAGGAGTCGAGCCAAGGATAAGCGGCATCGAGAGTGATGCAGAATGAGTGTAAGCCGGTGTAGTAGGCGGTGGGGCTGAGCGAGGTGCGAGTTTCGCCACCCATGGTGATTTCCTTTTCAACCCAGCCGAGAGCGAAGCCGAAGGGGTTGTCGAGTGCGCTCTGGTAGGGAGCGAAGTATGTGACGTTGTCGGGGTCGTTGAAGCCCGAGAGGCGCACCACATAAGCGCTGCAAACGTCTTGCGAGAGGACGACAGGCTGGTCGAAGGTGAAGCAGATGGTGTAATAATTTTGGTTGCCACCGCCTTCCTCGACGAGCATCTCAGAGCCACGGCAAGTTGCAACAGCGATGGGGGTGTCGAGGGTTCCATCGTCGGTGAGGGGCACGATGTCGAGGGTGAATACCGCGTTGTCGCCAATTTGGCCCTTGCCTTGCACCCAAGCCTCGGAGAATACCAGTGGCTGAGCCATGGTGAAGCAGTAGTTGAGGATAGCAGTGAGTTTGACACCCTCGCCTTCTTCCTCTTGACCGCCAAAGGTGTAGTCGGTCCAGAATTGGTCGACGTCGGCACTATAGCCAAATACGGGGATACCAACCTCCATATCATTGTCGGCGATGGCTAAATCGAGACCCTCGGTGTTGACATCAAAAGGCAGGATACCGAATACCGCGAGCTCACCACTGAAATCCCACTCGGCGCGACCGCCGCACTGGAAGTAGTCGTAGATTGAGAAGATACCATCAGCGGCACCGGGCTTAGAGACTGTGAGGACGGGAGAGTCATAGCAGTTGTTGCGGCAGGTGAAGTCGTTGTCGTAGCAGGGGAAGTAAGTAGCGGCGAGGTCGGTGTCGTTGGATGTGAGGATGTCATCGGCAGCCCAGTCGTAGTAAGCCCAGGAAGAGGTGACACCGCTTTCCTCGGTCATGTTGAACCAGTAGAGTTCTTCACCGACGGGGAGGAAAGGCAGCGAGAGGGTGAGAGCGCTGAAGTCCTTGCTGATGCCGAAGAACTGAGTGCCAACGGGGTACCAGTAAGAAGCCACGAGCGCGGGGTTGGAGAGTTGCACGTTGTCGAGACACATAGTGTTGCCGTCGGCACCGAAGTATCGGAAAGCCACTTGGACGGTCTTGCCGGCATAGTCGGCGAGGTCGACGTCGTAGCGTTCAAGTTCGCCGGAAGTTTCGAGGCTGAAAAGGTCTGAGAGCGACAAATCCTTGTATTCCTCGTAGAAGTCGCGCACGACGGTCCAATCCTCGTCGCCCTCGGCCTTGACGAGGACTTGGAGGTCGGCAGCCGGCTCCACAGATGTGAACTCGAAGGTTTCCCAATCAACATTGTTGAGGTTGAAGAGGAAGACAGGCTCAATGTATGCGTGGAAATAAAGGACGGGGAAGTCGGTTAGAGTCACGGCAGGAGAGATGAGCCATTCGTCCTTGTCAGCGATATTGTAGTAAATAGTTTCGTAATAGTTGCCGATAGGCTCGGGCATATAGAAGCCCATCTCGGTAACAAACCAAGTCTGAGTGACGTCGGATTCAAAGGGCTCGCCTTTAGAGAGGAGTGACCAGCCCTCGGGTTGCCAGTTTTCGGAGCCGTCCCAGTCCTCGAAGCCTTCAAATAGAGATATGCCCGAGACAGCCTCCTCACGAGCGGGTGCTTGGCGGCGGATATCAGCGAGGGCATTGGTAGAGCGGTTGGTGACGATGCGCTTGACGGGCACACCGAGACCCGTGTTGACGGTCTGCAACTCAACGCCCGGGGCGAGTGTGCGAGAGGATAGCACCTCGGCAGGCTGCTGTACGGAGATTTGCGACACAACAGGCTGAGAGGCTGTGCGTGTCTTACGAGCCGGAGCGGGCTGAGCGGCGAGGCTCAAAGCGCACACGGCAAGAGTTGAAACGAGTAAAGCTTTTTTCATAGAATGATACAATTTGTTGATTATGGTGGGGCAAAGGTAATCACAATAATACAAAAATCCAAATATTTGTGTCAAATAATTATGTTTTTCGACATTTTTGCAAGAAAAAATGATAATAATTATCAAAATAGACCTTTGTAAATATTGCAAAAAAGCAGTAAATTTGCGAGCAAAGAAAAGAACAAGGATGAAGGTAGTAGTAGCGAGCGATAAGTATAAGGGATGCCTGACGTCACAGGAAGTGGGGAGGGCTATTGGCGCGGGGGTCCACGACGCAATCGCGGACGCAGAGGTCATCGTGGTGGGCATCGCCGACGGAGGCGATGGCATCGCAGCAGCCATCGGTGCCACGGATGCGGTGGTGATTGAGACAGCGCAGATTGTAGGACTCGCCATCACCCCCAAGGAACGTCGCAATCCGCTGGTGTTGAGCACACGTGGAGTCGGGGAGGCAATCCGAGGCGCCATCGAGAGGGGCGCGCGACGCATCATCGTCGGCTTGGGGGGCAGTGCCACCTGCGATGGCGGATGCGGACTGCTCGCTGCTCTGGGAGCACGCTTCCGCGACAGACGAGGGATTGTCTTTGAGCCCTGTGGTGGAGCCGATTTGGAGCGCATTGCCGAGATTGATATTGATGATGTACTGCGGCTTGTAGCGGGCGTCGAGATTATCGGGGCATGTGATGTTGACAATCCCCTGTGTGGGGAGCGCGGTGCAGCGCGAGTGTTCGCCCCGCAGAAGGGGGCAGATGCCGCCGCCGTCGAGCGTATCGAGCGCGGGATGGTCGGCTATGGCGCACTGTTGGGTGCCGGGGTCGCTGAGGCTCGAGGAGCCGGAGCAACCGGTGGGATGGGCGCCGCCTTGATTGCTATCGGCGGGCGATTGTGCCGAGGCATTGATATTGTCCTCGACGAGATTGACTTCGACGGGTTGATTGCCGGAGCCGACTTGGTGATTACCGGCGAGGGACACATTGATGGTCAGACTGTTATGGGCAAGGCACCTTGGGGTGTCATTCTGAGGTGTATTTCCCGAGGTGTGCGCGTAGCAGCCTTCGGCGGGCAGGTTGATGACGATGTTGATATTCATGGCTGTGAATTGATAGAGGTTAGTGACCGGAGCCGCCCGTTGAGCGAGGAGATGCGTCCCGAGGTGGCGCGTCAGAGGCTGCGGGCAGCGGCTGCGAAATTTATCTGTAAAGGTCGATATTGACAACGTGGACCTCGGGCGCGGCAATCATGTCGAGGAAGTGCTTTGCTTGGTCGTACAGATTTAGGGCATAGGGTAGGGCGCCGACGCCGGCGATGTAGTAGAGAGTCATGGCGATGACAGCGCTCTTGAAGAACATGCGCAGGGGTTCGTAATTGAGCCTGATGGAGTCATCAAAGACGATAGTGAGCGGCTCGAAGGGTAGGGTACATCGTCGGGCGAAGCGGATAGCGCAGGAGGCAAAGGCGCTGTCGATGATTTCACAGAGTTCCTCGTGTTGGGCGTCTGAAATGAGGTTGTGGGTGTATCCA
Source organism: Muribaculaceae bacterium (assembly GCA_051871715.1). Lineage (GTDB taxonomy): Bacteria > Bacteroidota > Bacteroidia > Bacteroidales > Muribaculaceae > CAG-873. Next base: position 4,136 of record JBJEDD010000012.1, read on the forward strand.
TCGGGATAACGCTTGGCGATTGCTTGAATCATGTGGTGAGCGCAAACGGCTCGGATAATCTCCTCGTAGGAGAGCGAAATGGTGGTAGTTGCCATGTTTAAGAAGAGTATTAGATTAGAGTATTTAAAATTTACGATGCAAAGTTACAACGTAAATTTTAAATATGCAAGAATTTTAAGAAAAAATTTTCAGATAAAGGAAAAAAAGTCGAGTATCGACTCGACAATCAGAAGAGCATAT
>JBJEDD010000013.1:0-4369 GCA_051871715.1 Muribaculaceae bacterium
AGCAGAAACAAGACAAGGACTTCTATGTCGTTAAGCATAAGATAGAAGTGGCTGACGAGGAGACCGGTTCCAAAATCATGATACTCCCCGATGACGAGTTCAGCGTGGAGGTGAAGGTGAACTTCAACTCGCCCGTGCTCGCCAATCAATATGCCTCGATGGAGCATGTTGATGAGTTCCGCGACCAGATTGCACCCTCACGCACCTTTGTTTTTGTGCGCGAGATCGAGCCCTTGCGCCAACTCGGACTTATCAAGGGTGGTGACCTCGACAACGCTATCGTTATCTATGATAGCCCAATGAGCCGCGAGTCGCTCGAGAGCATTGCTGCCCTCGCCGGCGTTGAGTGCCCCAATGTTGAGCACTATGGCTATATCAACACCCAACCGTTGCAGTTTGAGAACGAGCCGGCACGTCACAAGTTGCTCGACGTTATTGGTGACATCGCCCTTATCGGTCGTCCCCTCAAGGGCAAGGTCATCGCCACCAAGCCCGGGCATGGCATCAATACTCGCATCGCCAAGGAAATCCGCCGCGACATCAAGCGCCAGGAAATCCAAGCACCGGTATATGACCCCAATAAGGAACCGATTTTTGACAACAACCGCATCCGTCAGTTCCTGCCCCACCGTTATCCCTTCTTGCTCGTTGACAAGGTGATAGAGATAGGCTCACAGTATATTGTGGGTGTAAAGAACGTCACCACCAACGAGCCCTTCTTCATGGGTCACTTCCCCCAGGAGCCGGTGATGCCCGGCGTGCTCATGGTTGAGGCTATGGCACAGACCGGTGGTCTGTTGGTGCTCAGCACTGTCGATGAGCCCGAGCGCTACTCGACCTACTTCATGAAAATAGACAATGTGAAGTTCCGTCAGAAAGTTGTTCCCGGCGACACACTGCTATTCCACGTATCGTTCATGACCGAGATGCGTCGTGGCTGCGCCGTGATGAAAGGTCGCGCATTCGTGGGCGAAAATTTAGTATGCGAGTGCGAATTTATGGCTCAGATTGTAAAGAATAAGTAAATAATTCGGCATGAAACAACCGTTAGCATATATCCATCCGGCAGCCAAGATAGGCGAGGGAGTTGTGATTGACCCCTTTGTGACTATCGATGCCAATGTAGAGATAGGCGATGGTACGCGTATCTACTCCGGTGCCACCATCCTCGAGGGTGCTCGAATCGGTCGCAATTGCACCATCTTCCCCAATGCTGTGGTCAGCGCCATACCTCAGGACCTCAAATTCCAAGGCGAGGAAACGCTGGCAATCGTCGGTGACAATACCACATTGCGCGAGTGCGTCACTGTCAACCGCGGCACTGCTGCCAAGGGCAAGACTGTTATCGGCAACGGCTGCCTTATCATGGCTTACTCCCATGTTGCTCACGACTGCGTCGTAGGTAATAATGTGATTATCTCCAATGCCACACAACTTGCCGGCGAGGTCGTTGTGGATGACTTTGCCGTCATTGGCGGCGGCACCTTGGTGCACCAATTCTGCCACCTCGGCTCCCATGTGATGATACAGGGCGGTGCTTTGATTAACAAGGATATACCGCCCTATGTCAAGGCTGCCCGCGACCCCATTGCCTACACCGGTATTAATATTGTGGGTCTGCGTCGTCGTGGCTTCTCCAACGAGGCTATCCGCGACATTCAGGAGATATATCGCTACATCTACATGAATAACCTCAATGTGAGCGACGCAGTAGAGCGCATCGAAGCCGAATTACCGGCGACGAGCGAGCGCGATGAAATTCTGCATTTTATCCGCAACTCACAGCGAGGCATCATTCGCGGTTATTTCTCGTAATACAAAGAACATTGACATAACGTTTCGGGACCGGAGGTCTGTCGCGCGCCTTTCCTGTAGAGGGCGTGAGGAAAGTCCGGGCAACGCAGAGCACCATCCTCCCCGCGGGGAGTCGGCGGTAACGTCGGAGAAGAGTGACAGAAAATAACCGCCGCCACGGCGGCAAGGGTGAAAAGGTGGGGTAAGAGCCTACCGGGCGCAACAGTGATATTGCGTGCCGCATTCCTGATGGGTTGCAAGGTCAAGTATACCGGCATTTAAGGGCTGCTCGTCCGTCATGCCGGGGGGTAGACTGCTCAGATAAATGACAGACAGGTAAGGGTGCGTCGCCACCGGCGATACCTCCCTCCTACATAACCCGGCTTATATCTGATCCCGAAGCGTTTTTTATATAACTAACTGATTATGCCCGAAATAGGAGAATGGTGGACTGCTCCGGCAGTCGCCGATGATGGCAGAGATATGATGGTGTCGGGACGTAGCGACGTAGCCACATTTCGTCGCAATCCCAAGTTCAAAATCCGCATTGAGATAGTATGGGCTTATGATGCCTTGCCCAACGGCATGCCATGCGATGCCGATGCCGAGATAATGGGTCAAGCCACCGACAATCTCCTGGAAATCTTGCACAAAGACCCGGTGGCGGTCATGACGGGCATATTCACCGGCGCCGGTGAGCGCACATGGGTGTTCTACACTCTCAGTACCAATATTTTCCAGAAAAAACTCAACGAGGCGCTCGCCGACTTGCCTCTGTTGCCTCTGCAGATCTCTGCCGAGAACGACCCCGACTGGGAGGCGTATCAAGAGATGGCTGAATTTGAGGTCTTTTAATCGTACAATGCTATGAAAATCGTTGTTCTTGATGGCTACGTAGCCAACCCCGGTGACCTCTCGTGGGATGGACTTGCCTCGCAAGGTGAACTCATTGTGTATGACCGCACTGCGGCTGACCAAATAATAGAGCGTGCTGCCGATGCCGACGCTATCTTTGTCAACAAGGTGGTAATTACCGCTGACATCATCGCTCAGTTGCCCCAACTGAAATTTGTCGGCGAACTTGCTACAGGCTACAACAATATTGATATTGCTGCAGCAAGTGCTGCCGGCATCACCGTGTGCAACGTGCCCGGCTATAGTGGCGACTCAGTGGCTCAGTTGGTCTTTGCTTTTATTCTTGCTCAGTGCAATAAGGTTGACGAGTACAATGCCTCAGTGTGGCGTGGCGATTGGTGTCGTTGTCCCGACTTCAGTTACCTCTTGGGACCGATTACCGAACTTGCCGGCACCACTATAGGCATCTATGGCTTGGGAAATATCGGAGGCAAAATCGCTGCGATAGCCCACGCATTCGGTATGCGTGTCATTTCATCGACGTCAAAGCCTGCCGAAGCCATTGCTCCATATGTCGAGCGAGTGGCCTTCGATGATATGCTCGCTCGTGCTGATTTTATCTCGATTAACGCGCCCTTGTCAGCATCTAATCGTGGACTATTTGGTGCTGAGACCATCGGCAAGATGAAACCTACGGCGATGCTTATCAATACCGCCCGTGGACCCATCGTTGATAGTGCAGCACTCGCCGAGGCACTCCGCAATGGCACAATTGCCGCGGCAGCCATTGATGTACTTGATGTCGAGCCGCCTACGGCAGACAATCCGCTATTGGCTCACGACATCGCCGACAGGCTCATCATCACTCCCCACATAGCATGGGAGTCAGTCGCCGCTCGTCAGCGACTCCTCGCCATCAGCGCATCCAACCTCGCCGCCTTCATCGCCGGCGCTCCCGTCAACAGGGTGTTGCCATAAGAGCCCTTTCTGTTGCTTTTCAAGCAGTTTTATGCCCACGTAGTGGTCGTCGGCTTCGCAACAACTATCGCAAATTGCATATAGCAGTCGTCGCAAGTGTGGCTCGACGATGTAGGTCATATCTACCTTGAGTTGCTTCTCGCGTGTAATTTCGGCGCCGAACACCTCCTCGTAACTATAACCGCATAACTCGCAGCGATTGCCCACTCGCTCAAGCATTTCCTTCTCGATGCTCTCGGGAAGTCCAAGCTCAATATAGTCGTCGACCCATGCTTGTCCGGAGGTAAAGAGTTGCGGATTGGTGTCGATGTAATCAAACCACACACGGTCGAGAGCGGTGGCTTGCTCGTCTGTTAGCCGCCTACCCGAGTGTCCGCCATACCAATTGATATCGGGTATCTTCTCTGTGAGAAAATCCGGAGTGAGCATACACTCGGCGGTCTCGCAATTTATCATTATGCCTGTGTCGATATCGGCATAGAAAATATGTTTGCGCTTCTTGGGCGACCAGTCTTCGCTCTCGTAACACTTGCCGTTAATGAAGCCGCGCATAACGATGCCGGTCTTACCCTCGCCACAGCGCACCATATAGAAGATATCGTCACATTGCACTTCCTCGTGCTCATAAAAGCTCCAATTACCTACCGACGAGCGATCCTCGAAATCGGTGAGGAAGCGTTCCATGGTATAGCTTGAAAAAGCAGGATTCCAGAAAAGTAAATAAGTTGCCATATCAGTGATT
>JBJEDD010000014.1:0-4352 GCA_051871715.1 Muribaculaceae bacterium
ACTCGAAAATTTCCTATATCTGTATTTCATATTGCAAAGTTAAACATTCTTTGTGAAATAGTTGTCTTTTCCACTCCTTATATATAGCGGTAATTTCGTGGCGCAAACAAGTTTGATCCACGCAATTATGTCCGCTACTCAATACGCACTCCACCTCAAAGGCTTCGTCGGCGGAGCCGACTTCGACCGCAACTACGTTGACTTCGTGCTCTCAAAGTACGAGGGCAAAGCCGTCAATGTCCTCATTGACTCGCTCGGCGGCTCAGTGGCTACCGCCCTGAGCATCGCCTCGGCTTTCCGCAATCACGGCGATGTCACCGTGCATTTCGTTGGCATGAACGCCTCGGCTGCTACAATAGCGAGCCTCGGCGCAAAGCATATCAGCATTGATGCCAACGCCATGTACCTCGTACACAAGTGCAGTTCAGCCTTTTTCGAGTGGGGGTCACTCAACGCAGACCAATTCGCAACGCTCATAGCCGACTGCGAGAAAATCAAGGCTGACCTTGACAAGCTCGACCTTAACATCGCCTCGATGTACTCCGCAAAGTGCAAGAAAGAGCCTAAAGCCCTTCTTGACTTGATGCAGAAAGGTGGCTGGCTCTCGGCAAAGGATGCCCTCGATTGGGGCTTCGTTGACGAAATCACCGACCTACCCGAAGAAGCCGCCCCCAAACTCACCGATGCCGTCGCTTCGGAAATGGCAGCAGCAGGTATGCCGATACCGAACATACCTGTGGCAGACAACACCAGTGCCTTCGGTCGTTTCCTCGCTTCCTTGGCATCGCTTTTCAGGCCGAGTACATCTAACTCCGCAAATTCAAACTCTAATCCCGATAACGAAATGACTAACGAAAACCCAACCCCCGAACCTACGGCTACCGCCGAACCTGCCGAGAACACGGCTCGCGTTGCCGAACTCGAAGCAACTCTCGCTGAACGTGACGCTAAGATTACCGAGCTGTCTGCGCAGATCGGCACTCTTACCGCCGAGGTCGCCGCTCTCAAACAGAAGCCCGGCGACGAAAGCAAGCAGGTTGTCGATGATTGCAAGACAATCACCAACACCGAAGACCCCCTTGTGCAGTACCACGCTAACGTCAAGGAGTCTCGCGAGCTTTTCAATTCTTTGCCCTAAAGAATTGCCGTTCACGTAATTCTCATTCCCATTCGCATTACTTAACATGAAAATTCAACAGACTATGGCTGATTTCCACAAAATTACTTTCTCCGACGAGGATTATGAGAAAGCCGCCAAGCAGTGGCCTAAGCAGTTTCTCATGATGCCGCTCTTTTCTTGCGCCGACACACTTAAATATATGACCGGTATGCCCGGCCAACGTTATAAGAACTCTCTCGCCACCGTCGAGGGCGAGGCTCAGTTGGCGCCATACCGCCACGACCGCAAGAGTGCCGACTCCACCAACGTCATCATGCGCGAGCTCGAAACTTATTTCGGCAACGTCTGCATTGACTTCGAGCCTAACCAGTACATACAGATGCTTCTCGGTCAGAGCGCATCGTTCCTTGGTGACGGCCAGGCTCAGGCTCCGTCGGCTAAGCTCGTCATCGCTTGCGTGATGAAGTCGCTTGGCTCGCACCTCAATGAAGTGCTGTTCACCGCCAAGCGCAACCCCAACGGCAACACCACCAAAGACCTGTTCGACGGTTGGGGCACAATCATCGACAAGGAAATAACCGCTGGCAAAATCTCTGCCGACGAGGGCAATCTCCTTTCCCTTGACGAAAAAGTCACCTCGGCTAACGCCGTTGACATCGCCAAGGAGATTGAACGTTCCTGCGACTCTCGCCTGAGAAAAGAGAACAAGTTCCTTTTCTGCGACCCCACTTTTGCCGACGCTTACAACGACGCATACCTGCTCACTCACGCCGGTATCTCCTACAACAAGCAGTTCGACCAGCCCTTCGTGGAGGGCAGCGGCAACAAGACCACCATTGTTCCGCTCGACTGCCTCGCAGGTACTGATAAGTACATCGTCACGCCCAAGACTAACATAGTCTATGGCTTCGACAATATGAGCGACCTTGAACGCATCGAGGTTAAGCGTTTCCAACCCTGGGTTCTCACTCTCGCTGCTGCCATGTTCTTCGGCTGTCAGTTCTACTCGATTGACAAGCGTTACCTTAACGTTGTCAAGCTCAAAGCCGACGGCTCCTCGTCCGACCAACCCGGCAAGCTCGTTGCTGACAGCAACGACGGCCCCGTAAGCCGCTAACCCAATCCTTAACCCTCTAAACCGCTACTACAATGGCTGATTGTTTCAACATACAAAAGTCGCTCGCGTGGTGCCAAGGCACCCCCGAGCTTCCCGGCATGAGGCGTCGCATCTACTATCTCTCCAAAGGGGAGATAGTGACGTGGCCCAAGCTCGAACGCGATGAGCGTAACGGCAGGGCTACCTCCGCCAAGTACATCGGCTCTTTCGTGCTAAAAGCCGATGCCAAGTGGAAATTCATCGACATCTTGCCCGACAAGTCGCAGCTCACTTCCGAGGCTCAGGGTGAACTCCCAAGCCAGACCCAGCTCAACAAGTTGACCGCCGTTCACCCCGGCGTTGGCGAGGAAGCCGCTGCCGCCGCTGCCTACCTTAACAACTCGGACAATGTGTTCATCGTTCAGGACATGAAAGGCAACTGGCGTGTTGTCGGCTGCGACAAGTGGCTCACCAAGACCACTGTTGCGCAGGACAACGGACAAGGTGCCACCGGCACGACTTCCACGACCATTTCGGTCGAAGCCACCGACGAAGTACCTGCTCCTTTCTATTCCGGCACGATTGAGACCGAGCAAGGCGAAATCAACGCCAAAACTCTCTCTCAAGCTGTTGCCTCGAATGTGAAGGTGTAACCTCTAATCCTATCTTATAATGAGTGCCAAGGTCGCCCGAAAGGGTACACTCATGGGAAACCATGGGTGCGAGAACTCGGAGTTGGAACGGTATGTCGCAGACATCGAGGTTCCTTCTCTCACAGTCCCCGACCTTGACGCTCATTTCGTTTCTTCTGCCGACAAGAGCCAAAAGGATCTTTTCGCCGAGAAGAAACGTGCCGCTTGGAAAGATGTGCAGGTTGACGAGGCGCGGTGCGACTTCTCGCCAAACCGTATGCGCATCACCAACCGGGGAGGCGTTTTCTTCATCACCCTTTGGAAAAAGTCGGTCTATGGGCGTACCCTCACCGACATTAAGGCTGATGATGATATGGTGGACTTCTTCGCCGACAATATCGCTCCGCTCATTCGGTCGGTCATCGGCTCGTTCCTCTCGCCCGAAGACTACGCGATAGTCACCACACCAAAACGCCGACACAAGGAGCGCAACTTCGCCACGATGATCGCCGAAAAACTCGGCAAACATCTCGGCTTGCCGTTCTACGACGATTGCGCCCTTGCTCCCAATCGCCACCGCGTCGGCACCGTTTTTACCGCAAACAACATTCCGCCACAGCGGAACATCATTGTTTTCGATGACTTCGTTACAACCGGGCAGACGCTGGTGTCTATGCAGAATTTACTAATCAGCCACGAAAAAAATTGCATTTTTATCGCTGGCATCAACAACAAGCTCTAATGGACCACAATTTTACCAAACTCATAGGCGACTGGCTCAACACGCCCGAAAGCGAGCGCGACTACACTGTCGGCGCACTTTACCTTTTGAAGTTGAGCGGCAACAAAATCATGTATGCCAACATCGTTGCCAACATCGACCGCCGCCACGAAATCGTGGAGTACCAACTTCAAAAGTATTATAACTTTCGTGTAAAGGAGTTGACCCACGCCCAGGTAGAGGAAATGCAGCAAAAGGTCGATGCCATTGTCGAGGAACATATCCCTCTCGCCGCTGAAGCCGACACCCAAAGGGTCGGCAAGCGTGATGATCACGACCTTTTGCCGGACAGTATCAAGGCTCTCTATGTCGAGAACCTTTCTCTGCTCCAACGTATGCGCGAACTTCACCTGCGGCTCAGATCGCTCTCGTTGGAGAACGTCACTTGCCCCGACTCCGAACGCTACCCATTCCTAAAGGAAATGATTGCGCTCGACAAGAAGCTCCACTCCAACTGGGAGCGGTACGACCACTATGTAGCACCGACTGACCCCACGGCTAAAGCCGCCGCCACACCCTCATCGTCGCAGACGCTTCGCTCAGCGAAGAACAAAGCCGTCAGTCGCAAGAAGTCCGCTACGAAATGAAGCGGACTGCCGACATAAACTCCATTCTTCGACCATTGAGAGATGCGCCCAATCAAGCGTACCTCTCAAATGCCGTACAGGTAGCCGACATTCTCGAATGGATTTTACAGCAGGTCGGTGTAGCTGAGGTATGGCA
>JBJEDD010000015.1:0-4294 GCA_051871715.1 Muribaculaceae bacterium
TGAGGATGGCATGACGGCGAGTTGTGGCAGAGAGGCGAGCATCGGGGAGAGTGGATTTAACACAGTTTAACAGCGAGTCATTGAGCCTGAGCAACTGCTCGTCGTACTCATAGACCTCGGCTGGAGTGATAGAGATAGGAGCCTCAAAGCCGGCAACTTTGCGGCGGATTTCGTGCTTGAAACCGAGGGAAATAGCGACGCTTAACTCCATTATAATCAGAGCCAAAGCCACACCAACGACGGCAATCACCACACCGGTAACGGTGCTGGTGGGCGCGTCCTTGCTGAGGCGCAAGCGTCGAGACATCCACAACTCGAAATTCATATTGCTGTAATATCCTGCGAGGGGTAAGCGTTTAAAACGAATGCAAATTTACTACATTCCGTTAATTTCAGCAAATACTCGGAATTGAGTATAACAAAAATTTGGAATTTCAGCGCAAAATGTAGAACTTTGCAAGCACAATGCTACTATCAGAATTAACAACCGGACAGAAGGCAGTCGTGGTCAAGATAAAGGGTCACGGAGCGTTTCGCAAGCGCGTCATCGAGATGGGCTTTGTGCGCGAGCGCGAGGTGACAGTCGACTTCACGGCGCCATTGAAAGACCCCATCAAATATACAATATTAGGGTATAGTATCTCGCTGAGACGCAGCGAGGCAGAACTTATCGAGGTAGAACTTGCCGACGAGAGACAAGGTGCGACGGCATCGAAGATGCAGTTGAGAGATGCGAGCAAGATAGATGTGAGTTGCACTCAAGGCGAGGACAGCCCCGTGACGACCAAAGGAACGACCATCAACGTAGCGTTGGTGGGTAATCCCAACTGCGGCAAGACCTCGCTGTACAACCGCTTGGCGGGAGCGAGCGAGCATGTGGGCAATTACAGTGGTGTGACCGTGGATATAAAGAAGTCGACATTCACCTACGGAGACTATCGCATTACGCTGATAGACCTGCCGGGCACTTACTCGCTGTCGGCATATACGCCCGAGGAGCTGTATGTGCGACGGTATCTGCGAGACGAATGCCCCGATATAGTGCTGAATGTAGCCGACTCAACCAATCTGGAGCGCAACTTGTATCTGTCGACCGAGTTGATAGATATGGACCTGCCGATGGTGATAGCTCTGAATATGTGGGACGAGTTCAAGAACTCGGGAGCCCGGTTGGACTATGAGATGCTGGGGCATATGGTTGGTGTGCCGATGGTGCCGATAGTGGCGCGGTCGGGCGAAGGGACAGAAGACCTGTTGCAGACCATTGTGAAGGTATTTGAGCGCCGTCACGAGGCAGTGCGCCACATCCATGTGTTGCTCGACAGCGATATCGAGAAGGCGTTGCGTACCCTGGTGGATATCATCAAGTCGAGCCACGGCGAAATAGGTAACCGCTTCTCGCCTCGCTACTTGGCTATCAAATTCTTTGAGGGCGACCGCGAGGTAGACCGCATACTGCAGTCGACGTCAATATATGAGCATATCACCGAGGAGCGCAACCGAGTGCGCGCGCACTTCGAGCACCTGCATCAGGAAGATGTGACCTCGGCGATAGCCGCCGAGAAATACGGCTTCATCGCGGGTGCGCTTGCCGAGACCTATGTGTCGGGCACGGGCGAGCAGCATCACACGTCGTCGAAGATTGATAGAGTAGTGACCAACAAGGTGATAGGCTTCCCGCTGTTTATCGCGGCGATGTTCTTTATCTTCTGGGCGACCTTCTTCATCGGTCAATACCCGATGGATTGGATACAGTATGGAGTTGATGCCTTGGGCGGATTTCTGAGCAACGTAATGCCCGAGGGCATACTCAAGGACCTGGTGGTCGATGGTATCATCGGCGGCGTAGGCGGTGTGATAGTGTTCCTGCCCAACATACTCATATTGTACTTCTGCATCTCGTTTATGGAAGATACGGGGTATATGGCGCGCGCGGCATTCATCATGGACAAGATAATGCACCGCATAGGACTGCATGGCAAGTCGTTCTTCCCGTTGCTGATGGGCTTCGGGTGCAATGTGCCGGCGGTATTGGCGACGCGGTCGATCGAAAGCCGCTCGAGTCGCTTGATAACGATGCTGATCAACCCCTTCATGTCGTGCTCGGCACGTCTGCCCATATATGTGCTGTTTATCGGGACGTTCTTCCCGCATAATGCCGCACTGGTGTTTATGGGCTTGTATGTGCTGGGAATAGCGATGGCGGTGGTGACAGCAAAATTGCTGCGCAAGGCGGCGTTCAAGAAAGATGAGACGCCCTTTGTGATGGAATTACCGCCTTATCGCATGCCGACGGTTAATGCCATGGTGCGCCACACCTGGGACAAGGGTGTGCAATATATCAAGAAGATGGGTGGCATCATACTCTTTGCGAGCATAGTGGTGTGGGCTCTTAACTACTTCCCCTGCGACACTGTTGATAATCAAGGGAATACGGTGCATCGCGACTCCTATTTGGAGGCAGCCGGCAAGGCAATCAATCCGGTGATGGAGCCACTGGGCATCGGTTGGCGCGGCACAGTAGCGGCGCTCGCAGGCGTTCCGGCAAAGGAAATCGTGGTGTCGACCCTCGGGGTGCTGTACACCAACGACGAGACAGCCGATGAGCATGCCTTGGGCGACAAACTGAGTGCGGCGGGGTCGGATTTCACGCCGGCAGCGGCATTGAGTTTTATGATCTTTTTGCTGCTCTACTGCCCGTGTATAGCGACAATCACCGCGATAGTCAAGGAGAGCGGGTCGTGGAAGTGGGGCTGCCTGAGCGTAGTGCATAACACCGCATTGGCATGGATAGTGGCGTTTGCCTTCTACCGGCTGGCGCTGGTGCTGCTATAGAAACAAGTCTTGCAATTGTATCTCGGCTTGAATGTCTCCCCAATACTCATTATGTGTTAATCCATCGGTTGTAACCATAACGGTATGAATAGCTTTCTTAGTACCGGTAGTGGAGACAAAAGCATTACGCTTACGAGAAAGTTCATCAGCATAGCTTGACGTGATGGTATACGAATCCTTAGAGTATTTAATCTCGCATAGATCGATAATGTCATCGCTACGATCAATAAGCAGGTCAATTTGAGCACCCGGTCTGCCGATGCTTTCATCGGGAAGGCATCGCCATGCATACTCATTTGTCAGGATACCGCTGATACCCAGCTTATTCTTAATCCGGTCAATATGCCATAGACAAGTGCGCTCAAATGCCAATCCACACCAAGTATTATACTTGGGGGTTCCCAGCATAGACCTCCAATAGTTTGAGCCTTGTCGCGCCTTATCAATGTATTCGTAATAAAAAATGGTATAATGGTCGATCAGTTGGAAAATATCAGATTTAGAGCGGTAGCCGATCATATTGTAGCTACGAATAAAGCCACACCACTCCAAATCTTTCAAAATGTCGGAGAATTGACCATTGTCTTCAAATTTGCCGGCTAATAATAATTCTTGACGAGTCATACCCATCTTTTTCTTAGCCAATAATTCAATGACGCGAATGTATGGTTCAGGCTTTTTGAATAGCGAGGCATACAGCATTTCAAATTCATCGTGTAACTCACCATCGGGCGAGAAGATCAGCCTATCGATTTCGGCAGTAATGCTTGTGCCTTTTTGTAAGAGACTCCAATAATAAGGCACGCCACCAAAAATCATGTAAGCTTCAAGGATTTGCTTGCGATTGAGCACAAGACCTCTTGACAGAGCTAATTTCTCGCATAAGCCCAGAGGGAAAGGATTAAGCGAGATACGATGGTTCAATCGATTGTGAAGTCCTCCTTTATTCTTGATGATTTTTTTGACCATCCACGAAGTACTGCTACCGCATACAATGAACACTATATCTTTACGAGCAGAAGCCCAACCGTTCCAAAAAGATTCCAACTCAGAAAGAAATCCGGAACGAGGAGCATCCATCCAAGGGAGTTCGTCAAGAAAGACTACTTTCTTACCAACGGGTTGATTAATAATAAAACGTTTGAGTTCACTGAAAGCATCACCCCAGTTGGTCAGTTCGGGGGTATCCGATTGCCCATGTTCTTTAAGAGCACGACGGAAACGCGCCAATTGCTTTTTAGAGGTCAAATTTGCGGCTCCGGTATATTGGAAATGGAAATTATTATCGAAGGCTTCTCTGATGAGAAAAGTCTTACCAACGCGACGTCTTCCATAAACTGCGATAAACTGAGAATACTCCTCGTTGAGAGCATTCAACAATGTTTGTTTTTCCTTATCTCTACCAATGAGCATAGTTTTGTGACTTTTAAAGAATTTCAATGCAAAGATAGTAAAAAAA